>NZ_JBPKJP010000073.1:0-22017 GCF_051217035.1 Lysobacter sp. 1R34A | reverse complement strand
GCCGCGCTTCGGCGGCGCCGGCGGCGCGCGCGGCGCGGCGCTGCTGGCCTGGCGCCCGGCTCTGTCCTGAGTTCGTCACTTCTCGATACGCCGTTCCGACCGCGTTGGAGTTCCCATGTCGCCCGTGCAATCGCTGATCGCCTCCCATCGCCAGGGCCGCAATGTCGGCCTGTACAGCGTGTGCTGCAGCAACGAACTGGTGCTGCGCGCCGCGATGGACGTGGCCCGCCGGCACGACACCTTGCTGTTGATCGAAGCCACGTCCAATCAGGTCGACCAGTTCGGCGGCTACACCGGCATGACCCCGCCGCAGTACCGCGACTACGTGCTGGGCCTGGCGCGCGATGAAGGCTTCCCGGTGGAACGGCTGGTGCTCGGCGGCGACCACCTCGGCCCCAATGCCTGGCAGAAGCGCCCGGCCGATGAAGCGATGGCGCATGCGCGGGTGTTGATCGAGGCCTATGTCGCGGCCGGCTTCCACAAGATCCACCTGGACTGCAGCATGTCCTGCGCGGACGACCCGACCCCGCTCGCCGACGCCACCGTCGCCGCGCGTTCGGCCGAACTGGCGCGGATCGCCGAACGCACCGCCGCCGAACACGGCCTGCCGCCGCCGGTGTACGTGATCGGCACCGAAGTGCCGGTGCCCGGCGGCGAAGCCTCGTTGGCCGGCGGCCTCGCGGTGACCACGCCGCAGGCGGCCGAACAGACCCTGGCCATCCACCGCGAGGCTTTCGCCGCACCGGATCTGGCCGGCGCTTGGGAGCGGGTGATCGCGATGGTGGTGCAGCCCGGCGTCGACTTCGACCACAGCAGCGTGCACGACTACGACCCGGCCGCGGCCTCGGACTTGGCCGACTTCCTCGAACGCCAGCCGCGCATCGTGTTCGAAGCGCACTCCACCGACTACCAGCGCGAACCCGGCCTGCACGCGCTGGTGCGCGACCACTTCGCCATCCTCAAGGTCGGCCCGGCCGCGACCTTCGCCTACCGCGAGGCGCTGTTCGCGCTGGCCGCGATCGAGGCCGAACTGCTGCCGCCTGAGCGATGCTCGGCCGTGCCGCAGGTGCTGGAGCGCTGCATGCTCGACAACCCGAAGCACTGGCAGCAGCACTACCACGGCGACGAGCACGAATTGCACTTGCTGCGCCTGTACGCGCTCAGCGACCGCTGCCGCTATTACTGGGGCGAACCGGCCCTGGTTGCCGCAGTGCAGCGCCTGTTCGACAACCTGCGCGCGCATGCGCCGCCGGCATTCCTGCTCAGCCAATACCTGCCCGAGCAATACCGCGCGGTGCGTGCGGGCACCCTGGCCAACACCCCCGAAGCCCTGGTCCGCCACCGCATCGGCCTGTGCCTGGACGAGTACGCCCGCGCCTGCGCTTCGAACGCTGCCGGCGAGCGAGCGGCCGGCGAGCGCACGCAGGCCACGGCCGACGCCGCGGCGAACGGCTGATTTTCGGCTCTCCACCGGACTCAGAGATGGCCATACGCAATACCCGCTCGCGCCGGCAACAGATCCTGCAGCGCCTGGTCGAACACGGCTCGGTGCAGGTCGCCGACCTGGTCGAGCAGTTCGGGGTGTCGGCGGTGACCATCCGCGCCGACCTTAGCCATATCGAATCGCAGGGCCTGGCCACCCGCACCCACGGCGGCGCCACCCTGGTGCGCACGCCGCCGCGGGAACAGGACATCCACGAGAAAGACGCGCTGAACCTGCCGCTGAAGGAATGCATCGGCGCGCGCGCCGCGCAACTGGTGCAGGCCGGCGACAACATCATCATCGACTCCGGCTCCACCACCATGACCCTGGCCCGCCATCTGCGCGGCCATCGCGACGTCGCGGTGATGACCAACGGCCTCAACATCGCCTGGGAACTCGCCAACGCCCCCGGCGTGGACGTGCTGCTGACCGGCGGATTACTGCGCAAGCAATCGCTGTCGCTGCAGGGCAGCCAGGCCGAGGCCAGCCTGACCGCCTACAGCTTCGACACCCTGTTCCTCGGCGTCGACGGCCTGGACCTGCAGTTCGGCCTGACCACCCACGACGAAGCCGAAGCCCGCCTCAACCACCGCATGGTCGAGCGCGCACGCCGCATCGTGGTGCTGACCGACGCGTCCAAGTTCGGCCGGGTCAGCCTGCACCGCATCGCCCACCTCGACCAGGTCCACGCCATCATCACCGACGCCGGCATCGACGACCGCTACCGAGAAGGCCTGCAACAACGGGGCATCGAACTGATCATCGCCGAGCCGCTGCCGTGACCGACCTGCACAGTCTGCAAGGCCGCATCCTGACCCCGGAAGGCTGGCGCCGCGGACGCATCGGCTTCGATCACAGGATTCGCGCGATCGAAGAAGGCCCGCTCGCAGCGAGCACCGATGCCGCTGCCGACGACGAACTCATCGTCCTGCCCGGCTTCATCGACCTGCACGTGCACGGCGCCGCCGGCGTCGACCTGATGCAGGGCGGCGACGCCGCGCGCACCATCGCGCGCACCCACGTGCGCCACGGCACCACTGCGTTGCTGGGCACGACGATGACCGCCGCCGAGGCCGACATCGTCCACGCCCTGCGCGGCCTCGCCGGCGCGATCGCCGACCCCGACCCGGACGCGGCGCAGATACTCGGCGTGCACCTGGAAGGGCCCTTCATCAGCCCGCAGCGCCTCGGCGCGCAGCCGCCGCTGACCGTCGAGGCCACCTTCGAATCGGTGCAGCGCCTGCATGCGCTGGCGCCGATCCGGGTCCTGACCCTGGCCCCGGAAATCGGCCGCCACACCGAACTGATCCCGCGCTTGAACACGCTCGGCATCCGCGTCCAGATCGGCCACAGCGCCGGCACTTACGAAGAAGGCCTGGCCGCACTGCGCGCCGGCGCCGCCGGCTTCACTCATCTGTTCAACGGCATGACCGGCGTCGACCACTACCGGCCCGGCATCGCCGCGGCCGCCCTCGCCCACGCCGAATACGCCGAACTGATCCCCGACCTGCAACACGTGCACCCCGGCGCCATCCGCCTCGCCGTGCGCGCCATCCCGCGCCTGTACGCGGTTACCGACGCCACCGCCGCCACCGGCATGCCCGACGGCGAATACGCCCTCGGTTCCCAGCGCGTGCACAAATGCCTGGGCTGCGTGCGCCTCGCCAGCGGCTCGCTCGCCGGCAGCGCGCTCACGATGGATCAGGCCCTGCGCAACCTGGTCGAAGTCGGCCTGGACCTCGCCGACGCCGCGCATCGCGTCTCCACCTTCCCCGCCGACTACCTCGGCCTGAGCGACCGCGGCCGACTGGAGCCTGGGGCTCGCGCGGATCTGGTGGTGTTGGATGCTCAGTTGCGGGTGGTGCGGGTGGTGGTTGCGGGGCGGGTTGTCGTGCAGGCTTGACATGGTTCGAAGGCAGCTCTCGCCGCCACTCGATTCGAAGCGCTGCGGTCACAGGCCGACCTTCGGTTCACGCTCAGCCTTGGGTTGATGGGTGTGCATACGCAGTGCGAGCGACCGCATAGACTCTCGCTCCTTCGCCAGCAGGATAACCAAGCCGACAGATGAGGCGAACGCAATGTAGATCCCCAGGCGAGAGATCGGCCTCGACAGCATGAGGCCCGCCGGTTCCAGGAAGAAAGCGATCAGAAAGATCGCCGGCTCCAGCGCTACCGGAAGCAGGACCAGACGCGCAGCCCAGGGGGAGTTCGGGAACGGACGCACCGCGCCGACGGCGAGCGCGTGGACGGCACCGAACAACAGATAGATGTGCGCGCTGCGATACATCGATCGTTGCGGCCAGGGCATCCCGTGCAGATGGTCGAGTTGGAATGCCATGTAGGCGCCGGTCAACAGAAATGCAGCCAACCCGGCAATGCCGACGACAAGGTGGACGAAACCCGGCCGCGCCGGCCCGCGGACGCCTGTGGTCGGGCGGGCATCGCCGCAGGAACTATCGCTGGTCATGGAGCGATCCGTGGACGCTGCCGCGAACTGGCGAGCATCAAGCACGCGGGAATGAATGCCAGGGGAAACCCGGCCGGCTCCATCACCGCCGAAGCGGTCGCGCTCCAGACGAAGAACACCCAGGCCGCACCGGACGGCACCGGCAGCCCGCGCGCCCCTATTTCTCGCAGCACCAATCCCATTGCAACACAAGGCAACGCGAAGCTGCCCAACGTCGTCCAGAATGCGTAGTTGATCCGCACAAGCTCCGCCCGCATCACGGCCGGGGCTCTCCAGTGCTCGAACGTCCACAGCTTTCCGTCCATCCAGTCAGGCAGATAAGTGAGGGCGTCCCAGCCCAGGACACCAAGATGCAGCAGCGCCAGCACGATCATGCTCGTGCCGGCATGGACCGTCAGCCGGTTTCGGGAAGTCGTCATCTGAGTTCTCTGCAAGTCGATTGCGGGTCAGCCGCGGCGTCCGTCAAGTGGGCAGGGCTGCAAGAACCGCGGCGGCGTGCGCACGCCACGCGCGCCGCGACTTCGCGCTCTGTATGGCGTATCGCCCCAACCCGAAGACTTGCGCTCGGTTCGGCGATCGGGGCACAACTCTCCAACCGGTCGGTATGGCATCGTGTAGCGCCGGACGCTTCCCAGCCCTTCGGACCTCGTCCTGTTCGAGCGCCGGCTCAGCATCGGTTTCAAGCCGGCTCTCCCTGAACTCACCCGCATGCATACGACCACCGATCTCACGAGTGCGAGCGAACAACCTCCGCGGCGCCTGATCGTTCCGCCACCGTCGGGCGCTGGCGACCTCGTTCACTATTTCCAGATCGAAGCGCCATCGCCGCGGACTCAGTTCCTTCATGCCTCTCCGTTTCCGGTGCTCGTCGCGGTACTGAAAGGTGCGCTCGCAATCCATGAGTCGCCTGGAGGTTGGCGGACCATGCCCTCGAGCTTCGCCGGTGGTCCATTCACCCGACCGCTGAGCTATCGGGCCGAACCCGGGACAATTTTCGTGGCCGCACTGCTGAGCCCCGGACGGCTGCACGACCTGTTCGGCCTGGACCAGCGCTTGCTGGGCGACGCCATGTGGCCCCTGAAAGAGTTGGCCTCGGCCCGCGCGGTCGGCGCGTTGTCCGACCGCCTGGCCGTCAGCACTCGACCCACGGAGTGGACACAGATACTCGGTGCTTGGCTGGTCGAACAACGCGACCGGATCATAAAGCCCGATCGGGTACTCCAGATCGCCAACGTATTCGCTTCGCCGCATGCGCTGGCGCGCAATAACGCCCTGAGCCTGCGGCAGTTCGAGCGCCGTTTCGCCACTCGTTACGGGTTCACGCTGCGCGACGCGAGGCGCGTCGGCCGCTTCATCGGCGCATTGTCGGCCGTACTGTCCGACGGCAAACGCAATCTGGCCACCATCGCCCAGGATTTCGGCTATTTCGATCATGCTCATATGTCTCGCGACTTTAACGAGCTGGCGGGGCATTCACCCAGCCGTCTGGTGTGCGCGCCGGCCGATTGCGGATTGGACATCTTTCGCTACTCGGCCGGCGATCTCGATGTACTGCGCGATCGCGAACGACGGGAACGGTTGCTGATCCCGCCCAACGCCTGATCGGGCTCGACGCGAATAGGTAAGGCCGCGGCAACAGCGGATCGTGGGGACGCGCGCCGCGACCGGCCGTTCCGCATTGTCGATCACGCAGACCACGTCAACTTACCGTGGCTTGTATCGCCGTCATGCCGCCGCCGAACAGATCGCCGTCCGCGCCGCGCGCGATCTCCACGAGCCGATCGCAGAATTTATAGGGGTCGCTGCCCAGCGTGGTGCCCATCCTCACCGCGAAGCTGACGGCGCGGTCGTGGACCGAACGATCCGGGTCGCCCTCGCCCAACAAGATCCCCAACCGATCGCCCTGGCTGGAGATCGAATAGGCGTTGCGGGCAACCCCGGCCTGGCTCATCAGGCGAGTCATCTGCGCATGGTCGAAGCTCAGGGTAATCGGCCCGCCGGGTTTTGCCGGGCCGTTGGGCGAACCTCCGGTCAAGGCCATGTTGAGCAGGCCCAAGCTACCCTCCTCGGTCTTCAGGGTGTACGCGTAGGTTCGCCTGGACAAAAGCTCTTCTCCCGAGGCATCGAAGCGCGAGGTGATCTGCACCGGCACGCCGCCATAAAGACTGGTGCTGTTGAACTCGAAGGTCTGAGTGGAGGAACCGTCGGGGAACTCGGCGCGCACGTAGCTCGCCGTGCTCTGCGCGCCGGCGATGTCGAAACCTATCGGCCCGGCTTCCAGCTTCACTCGGGTCTGCGACGACATATCGACACGCTCGATCGCCGCCACGCCGCTGACGCCGTCGGTCCGATCGGCGATCTGACCGGTAGCCAGAAAATGACTGTACGCCGCCTGGCTGTCGGGCCGATCGAGCGCGAACGTGGCGGCCTGCAGCCGCGAATCGGACAGCAGGTCCTGGCGGCCCGCGATCGCGGTCACGTCGCCGACGCGGATACCCGCACCGCTGAACGCCTCGACCACCTGGGTCGGCCCCACCAGTACGCTGATGCTGTCGCCTTTGCGTGTGATGCTGTAGGTCATCCCGGCCGCGTCGACCCGTTGCGAATGAGTCGCCGCGTACTGAAACGACGCCCCGAACGCGGTGTTCGCGAAGACCTGCCCGTCCATCGTGATGGTGGCGCCATCGGGAATGAGGGAGGGATCGGTCGGGTCGATAAAGGCGACCTTGCCGGGATCCCGGTTCTCGCCCGGCAGCACGACCTTGTATTTGATCCGCGTACCCGCGCCGACACCGGCCTCGATCGCGGTGCCGCCATGGCCGGCCCCGCCCTTGAGCGAAATGTCGGCCTGAAATTCGACCGTCAGTTCGGTATCGCCATTCTTGTTGCCGATTCCGGCGGTCAACTCCCGCTTGGATACGAACTCGAACTTGACTCCTCCCCGCCCCGGCTGGCCCAGCCCGAACACGTCGCCCGGCCGGCTTTCGGCCAGTTCCAGTTGTTGCTCGGCGGTCAACTTCACCGTGCCGTCGCCAGGGTTGAAGGTGATCCCGCCGACCCGATACTCGCTGTTGGGCGAAGGGAACGCAGGACTGACATCGTCGCTGTCGATCGGCGGCTCGGTCACGCTCATGGAGGCGCCGGGAATGACCAGCACGTCGCCGGCCCACAGCACGTCGCCGCCATTGAGCAGCGCCTGCTCGCGCCTGTCGGGGCCGAGGTGGCGGTATATGTCCGGATTGGCCTGCTTGATCGCATGGGGCTGCACGCCATACCGCGAGGCCAGGTCGTTGAGCGTGTCGCCTGTTCGCACTACATGCGTCTGAGGTTGAGGCTGCGGTTGCGGCGGTGCGATCACGCCACGTCCTTCCATGAGATTGACTATTGCCATGTCGGGCACCTTTGCATTACGAATAATGGAGCAGGCATGCCTCCAGCGCTCCGGCGAGCAGGAGCGGCAGGCGTCGCGGTGACCGACGGCACACCGCCGGCATGTGCGCGCAGCTGTCTGCGCTTGCGCCGTCGGATCATGGCCCGCGCGGCACACGTGCGCTTGTATGCAAGCGACATTGCGCCGATTTCAAGCCCCTCATCACCCTAGAGATGCGCGGAAGGCTAACCGCGAAGGTTGCGGCTCGGCGCGCGCCGGGTTCCAGCGAGAGTCGCGCTCGCCCATTCCATCGATTGCACGCGCGCTCCCCAGCAACGCTAAGCCTTCGTCGGCGATGCTGTCGGTGAATACTTCGCAGCGTCCACGTCCGCGATCTAGGCCGATGGCAAGCGTCCGAGTCAAGCCGAGCCGCTGCTCGACTGATACGGCTTGAACGCCTTACCCGACCGCGACGCGCAGTTCCTCACCGTGTCATGGTGGATCGACCAAGCCTGCCAGGCGCAGGCCGCCCAGTCCCTTACCGCTTGCTTATGGTCGCTGACCGAGTGAGCGCCGGCCACGTCTGCGACCGTGATCGCGCCGAGCGACTGCGGCGGCTCCAGCCAGATGTAGCTGTGTTTTTCCTTGGCTGCGGCGAGCATCGCGGCATTCGCCTTTTCGGGGGCGAACCCCTGTTCCATGAACAGGTGCAAGCGCACCGGATGGACGCCGACGGACTGGATGCTTTGCCGGCTCGGACGCCCGGGGTGCTGGACCGCATAGGCGTCTACGGACAGGCGATGGATGTCGAAGTACACCGGGTCGCTGTATTCACGCGCAAGCACGTCGCCGAAGGCGGCCCAGCACCCGGGCGACGATTCCATATACGGATGCGTCGGGCCCGGAACATGCGGGAAACAGGCAGCGCAGCCCCGGGCATCTTGCCATCGCCATCGCGAGTGGGGCTCTCGGGTTTCAGGGTCGGTAGGCATCCGGAATCATTTCGTAATCTTGGGCGGCGACCCGATCGGATGGTGAGGCAGGCTGCGTCGCTCCGGTCTCGGCCCCAATGCGGCGCCAAAAAAAACGGGAGGCCGAAGCCCCCCGTCTTTGAACGCAGCGGTCGGCGCGCCGACTCAGAACGGGATATCGTCGTCCGCGAAATCGTCGCCGAAGTCGTTCGACTTGGCCGGGGGCGCTTCGCGGCGCGGCGCGGAGTCCTGGCGTCCGCCGCCATAACCGCCACCGCCACCACCGCCGCCGGACGGACGCGCGGAACGCTCGCCACCGCCGCCGGAGGAACGCGCGGGGCGTTCGCCGCCGCCACCGCCCGCGTCGCCGCCGCCGAGCATCTGCATCTCGTCGGCGATGATGTCGGTGAAATACTTCTCGACGCCGTCCTGACCGGTGAACTTGTCGTAGCGGATCGAGCCTTCGATATAGACCTGGCGGCCCTTGCGCAGGTATTCGCCGGCGATTTCGCCGAGCTTGCCGAACAGCTTGACCCGGTGCCACTCGGTGCGTTCCTGGGTCTGGCCGTCCTTGTCCTTGCGGACGCTGGTGGTGGCCAGGCTGAGGGTGGTCACGGCCATGCCGCCCTGGGTGTATTTGGTCTCAGGATCGTTACCGAGGTTGCCGACCAGGATGACCTTGTTGATGCCGCGTGCCATGGGATTCCTTACAAATTGCCGGGGGTACGGCCGGGATGATGGATTATAGCGGCCTCCCCCGCCATCGGAGCCCGGCGCGGCCTGGGGTGGGGTTTGTCCGATGGGGATGTCCGGGTCGAGCCTGGGGCGGGCTGGGCTGAGAGGGGCTGGAGGCTTGGCGGGCTTGGGTTTGGGGCTTGATCGAATACCTGGGGGACGCGGTTGCGTTGGCGGACGCGACGTGGTCTCGAGGCCGGCCTGGAGCCGGGCTGGACGGGCGGAGGCGGTTGCGGGCGCCTGGGGTCAGGTCTGTCTGCCCTGCCTCGGGGGTGTCCGTGTTACGCGGCAAGCCGGGCATGGCGGTCGCGGCTTGCGCCGCTCCTACCCGGCAACAGTCGACCGCTTCGCTCGGTGACATCGGCACTGTTGCCTCTGCGCGGTCCTTGGTCGCGGCTTGCGCCGCTCCTACAGGGGCTGTGGCCGGATACGCTGCAAGAGCTGTGCGCCGCGGTCGCGGCGGCCCGAACGCCCGGTCAAACGCCGGTCCTTGACCCGCCCCCGCTCCGACCGCCGCGGAATCGTGGTCCGGCCTGGTTTCGGCCTTCGGCGAGCCCCGCCGGCCCACTCGGCAAAACCGCCCCGTTTTCACAGCTTCGGGCTCGGGCTTAAGCTCGACGGCGCTCACACTCTATAATCGCGATTCCAACCACTCGGCCGTCCCATGCCTCCCAGCGCCACGACCATGTCCGTCGCCGATCTGGCGACCATCCAATCCCTGGCCCGTGACGACATGGCGGCCGTCGATGCGCTGATCCGCCGGCGCCTGTCTTCCGACGTGGTGCTGATCAACCAGGTCGCCGAGTACATCGTCGGCGCGGGCGGCAAGCGCCTGCGGCCGATGCTGTTGCTGCTGGCCGCCGGCGCCCTCAATCATCGGGGCCCGGACGCGCACCAGCTCGCCGCGGTGGTCGAATTCATCCACACCGCCACCCTGCTCCACGACGACGTGGTCGACGAGTCCGACCTGCGGCGCGGGCGCAAGACCGCCAATGCGGTCTGGGGCAATGCCGCCAGCGTGCTGGTCGGCGACTTCCTGTATTCGCGCAGCTTCCAGTTGATGGTCGAACTCGACCGCCTGGAAGTGATGAAGATCCTGGCCGACACGACCAACCAGATCGCCGAAGGCGAAGTGCTGCAGCTGTTGCACGTGCGCAACCCGGACACCGACGAGACCGCCTACCTGCGCGTGATCGAGCGCAAGACCGCGGTGTTGTTCGCCGCCGCCACCCGCCTGGGCGCGGTGCTCGCCGGCTCCGACGCCGCGGTGCAGCAGCGCATGCACGACTACGGCATGGCCCTGGGTTACGCCTTCCAGATCGCCGACGACGTGCTCGACTACGCCTCCGATGCCCAGACCCTGGGCAAGAACCTCGGCGACGACCTCGCCGAAGGCAAGGCCACCCTGCCCCTGATCCACGCCATCGCCCACAGCGACGACACCACCCGCGCGCGCCTGCGCGCCGCGGTCGAGCACGGCGACACCGAAGCGATGCCGGAAGTACTGGCCGCGATCCACGCCACCGGCGGCCTCGACTACAGCCGCAAGCGCGCCTGCGATTACGCCGCGGCCGCCGAGGCGGCATTGGATGCGCTGGAGGAGAACGACTACACCTCCGCGTTGCGGGGTTTGGCGCGGTATGCGGTCAGCCGCGACCACTGAGTCGCGGGGGGGGGGGTTCGGTGGAAGGTCAGCTTCTGTCTGTAGGAGCGGCGTGAGCCGCGACCGCGGGACGCGCGGAATCGACAAGGCCGACAGCGCTCATCGAAGCGGCGCACTCCCGCCAGGGTAGGAGCGGCGCAAGCCGCGACATCGCCGTTACGGTCTGCGGCGCATCGCTCATCGAGCGAGATCAAGATCAAGATCAAGATCAAGATCAAACCCAAAGCTTCCGCCACTAAAGCGGCGGGTTACTTTCTTTTGTCTAAAGCAACAAAAGAAAGGTAACCAAAGAAAAGTGCTTCTTTTTGAATCAAGGGCCCGCGTGTTCGATGTATTCGCGGGGATTTTTCATACGGGACATCCTTGTCCCGATGAAAAACGGCGCGCATCCCTGCGCGCCGCCCCTCCGGGTCTTCTTTGGCCTTCGCGAGTGCTCGGCGACGCAAAGCCAAAGCCAAAGCCAAGGGCAGCAATAGCGCATCGGAGCGCGGCGACTGCACCCTGTAGGAGCGGCGTGAGCCGCGACCTCGGGCGCGCAGAATCAATAAGGCAGACGCCGCCCATCGAGGCGGCGCGCTTTCGCCGGGGTAGGAGCGGCGCAAGCCGCGACCGCGAATCTGTGGCCGCCGACGCGGGTGCGGGGTTGGTCGGTCGCGGCTCACGCCGCTCCTACAGTGGACGGTACGCGGCGCCGTTGCCGTTGCCGTTGCCGTGACTTTGATTTGCTCTGTGCCTTGCCGGGCAACAGAAGGCCCGGAGGGCGGCCCGCAGGGATGCGGGCCGTGCGCAAGCAGGCCATGGATGGCCTGTCTGGAGCATCCCTGCGTCGGCACCGATCGTGCGGGCTGGTGCCCTTGCAGGGAAAAGCACTTTTCTTTGGTGACTTTCTTTTGTTGCTTTGGACAAAAGAAAGTTACCCGCACCCTTTAGGGGGCGGAAGCTTTGCTATTGCTCTGGCTTCACCGCCCCACGGCCGGTGACGCAGCGACCGGAGACGGCGCGGTCGCGACTTGCGTCGCGCCTACCCTGACGGCTGCCATCGGCGTCGGCGCGAGATTGACGCATCGCGGTCGCGGCTTACGCCGCTCCTACAGGAGGCTGCGGCCGAACGCCGCGAGGTCGAGGCGGCGCGGTCGCGACTTGCGTCGCTCCTACCCTGACGGGCGGCCGTCGACATCGGCGCGAGATTGACGCATCGCGGTCGCGGCTCACGCCGCTCCTACAAGAAGGCTACGGTCGAACGCCGCGAGGTCGAGGCGGCGCGGCCGCGGCTTGCGCCGCTCCTACCCTTCGAACGCGAAGCGGCGCCGCCGTCAGTTCGCGCCGAACCGCTCGGCGAAGAACGAACGCATCGCCTGGAACGAGCGACGCGCCGCGCGTTCGTCGTAACGGCAGTTGTCGCCGACCGGGTTGTCGGCATCCTCGATCTGCGAGAAGCAATGCACCGCGCCGCTGTAGTTGACGAACTGCCAGTCGGCGCCGGCTTCGTTCATTTCCTTCTCGAACGCGACGATGTCTTCCTGCGGCACCGATTTGTCGGCGGCGCCGTTGAGCACCAGCAGCGAGGTGTTGACCTTGACGCCGTTGCTCGGCAGGTACGATTTCAGGCCGCCGTGGAAGCTGACCACGCCGGCCAGGTTGGCGCCGGTGCGGGCCAGTTCCAGGGCGGCGGAGCCGCCGAAGCAGAAGCCCAGGGCGCCGACCTTGGAGGCGTCCAGCGGCGCGGTCTTGTCCTGCGCCTTCAACGCCGCGACCGCTTCGCCGACGCGCTTGCGCAAGGTGGTGCCGCCATCGGCATAGGCCTTGCCGACCGCGGCCTTGGCCTCGGTCTTGTCCTTCGGGCGCACGCTCTTGCCGTAGACGTCGGCGACCAGCACCACGTAGTCGTCGCCGGCGATGCTCTTGGCCAGCTTGATCGCGTCGTCGGTGACGCCCATCCAGTTCGGGACCATCACCAGGCCCGGGCGCTTGATCCTGTTGACGTCGTCGTAGACCAGCACACCGCTGAAGCTGTCGTCGCCGATCTTCCATTCCACGGGCTTGGCCTGCATCGCCGCGAACGCGGGCGAGACGCACAGTACGAGCGACAAGGCAAGGGCGAGACGGCGCATGGCAGGGCTCCGGGTTGGCGAGGTCCGCCGGAGACTAGCGCGTTTGGGTTGCCTGGTGTGTGATGGCTAGAGGCCAGGAACTAGTGGTTAGGAACTAGGAACTAGTGGTTGGGAACGAGGAACGAGTAAAGGCAAAGGCCAAGAGGCTCCGGCGGTCGCGCCCCGCTCACTACTCAAACTAGTTCCTAGTTCCTGATTACTGCTTCCCGCCTTAATGCCTTAACCAATGCCCAGCCCGGCAATCGCACTGATCGAGTCCGGGTCGAAGCCGGCCAGTTCGGCGAAATGGCGGCCGCGGGCGACGTAGTCGCGGTAGGGGCCGTAGCTCGGCGCGCCCGGCGACAACAGCACCACCCCGTCCTCGCCGCCGTCGGCGCGCAACGCCGCCTGGGCCTGGGCCATCGCCTCGGCGAGGTCCTTGGCCGCGGACAGGCGGAAGTCGGACTGCGCCGCGATCGAGGCCAGCAGTTCGTGGATGCGCGGGCCGTTCTCGCCCATGGTCACGATCGCGACCGGCGCCTGCCGGCGCATCGCGTCGGCGAACACCTGCCAGTCGATGCCGCGATCGTGGCCGCCTAGCAGGATCGCGATGCGGCGACCGGCGAAGCAGTCGAGCGCGGCCAGGCTGGCGTGCGGCGTGGTGCTGATCGAGTCGTTGACGTAGACCAGGCCCTCGCGCTCGCCGAGCGGCTGCAACCGGTGCGGCAGGGGACGGAAGCTCGCCGCGTGCGGCGCCAGCGGCACGGCGTCGACGCCGAGCGCTTCGATTGCGGTCAGCACTGCGCACAGGTTGCCGCGGTTGTGGCGGCCGGGCAGCGGCAGGGCCGAGGTGTCCATGACTTCGCGCTCGCCGCGCCACAGCACGTCGCCGCGCAGATGCCAGCCGTCTTCGCGGCCGAACCAGCGGACCTCGCTGTCGGGCAGGCCGAGGCCGGCGAGCACCGCGTCGTTGGCGTTCAACACCGCGATCTTCGGCTTGCCCGCGGTCAGCAGGCGCAGTTTGTCTTCGACGTAGCGCGCCTGTGAGCCGTGCCAGTCCAGGTGTTCGGGGTAGATGTTGAGGGCGATCGCGACCTCGGGGCGGGCCCCGCCCGCGGCGACATCGCCGGTCTGGTAGCTCGACAGTTCGATCGCCCAGAACTCCGGCGGCTGCGCCGGGTCCAGCACTTCGAGCAAGGGCAGGCCGATGTTGCCGGCCAGGGCAGTGCGGTGGCCACCGGCGCGGAGCAGATGCGCGAGCAGCGAGGTGGTGGTGCTCTTGCCCTTGGTGCCGGTTACGCAGACGGTGCGCGCATCGGCATGCTCGCCGAACCACAGCGCGGTACCGCCGATGAAACGGGTGCCCTGCTCGGCCGCGGCCAATGCTTCGGCACGGTACGGGCTGATGCCGGGCGACTTGACCACCCAGTCGAACGCACTCAGGCGTTCGGCGGTGGCCGCGGTCTCGATCGCCAGGCGGGCATCGTTCAAGCCGCGCGCGTCGGCGGCTTCATCGGCCGAACAAAACAGGGTCAGGGCCAGCTCGGGCAGGCGCGAACGGATCGCCTGATACGCCGCGCGGCCTTCGCGGCCCCAGCCCCACAGCGCGACGCGCTGCCCGTCAAGCTGCGAAATGCGCACGCAGCCGCTCCCACAGTGCCGGCGGCAGGCGCTGTTCGTCGTCCAGCACCAGCAGCGGTTCGATGCGCAGGTCGTCGCCGCCGAGTTGCGGGCGGATCTCGCGGGCGAAGCGTTCGACCAGGGTGTCCTCGCGCCATTCCGGACGCTCGGCCAGCGCCGCCATCGCCGCGCGCGACTCGCGGCCTTCGCCGACGCATTCGAACGGCTTGTGGTTGCGGTATTCCAGCAGCGCGTCGAAGCCGCCGGTCTGGGCCGGGTCGTCGAGCAGGTTGCGGCCGAAGATGCCGACCAGACGCGGCTTGGGCATGAACGGCGCCAGCGCCAGGAACACGAAATGGCACTTCGGGCAGACTCCGCACCAGCGGCTGGCGGGACGCTCGCCGAGAATGTGGAAGTTGCGGTTGCAGCTGCTGAAGTGGGTGTCGTAGCGGTCGGTGCGGGCGAACTGGCGCGCCACCGCGAGCTCGCTGAGCGGGCGCAGCAGCGAGTAGTAGTGCAGGTCGGCGGCGACGCGGTGCTGGACGTAGTCGCCGAAGGCCTGCTCGCAGGCCCAGCCCTTCGACCACTGGTGATTCACCTCGCCGGTGCCTTCGATCAGGCTGCCGTAACTGGCCGAGCGTTCGTTCGAAAACACCACTTGGTCGACGCCGTGCAGCAACGCGGCCAGGACCATGATCGCCGAGTTCACCACCGTCACCGGGATGTGCCCGTTGTAGGCGCCCTGGCGGTTGAGTTCGAACAACTGCGGCGCCAGCGCGCGGCCGAGGTTGAGGGTCGGCAGCTCGGTGCGCTGGGCGCAGGCGGCGATCAGTTGCGAGCCGCCGATCCAGGTCACGGTCTGTTCGACCCCGAGCGTGCGCAACGCCTCGATGCTGACCAGCGAGTCCTTGCCGCCGCCGATCGCGACCAGGGCGTGCGGTTTCAGGCCGAGCGGGGCCGCCTTGGCGTCGGCCGCGGCGGCCTCGACCGGAAACCGGATCTTGCCGTGCAGGTTCAGCCCGTTGCGGTAGGCGAACTCGCCCAGGCCGTTGACGTAGATCAACTCCAGCAGCGCCGCAGTCTCGGCATCGATCGCATACGAGTCGATGCGGATGGTCTCGGGCACCGCCGCCTTGTAATAGCTCACGCCGGCGATCAGGTGCAGCAGGCGCAGGGCGCGCTCGACCGCGTACGCACGCGCGCCGGCCAGGGCGAACGGCGCGCCCGGCACGGTGATGGTCTCGATCAGTTCCGGACCGTCGTCGAAGGCGTAGACGAGTTCGGCGACGCCGGTGGCGGCGTCGAGCCCGCAACGCACGAAGCGGAACACGTCGGCTTTGAAGGAACTCTGGGTCGGGATCATGCGTCGGCTCCGGCGGGCGCGGTTGCAGCGATAAACCGGAAAACACGCCGGGCCTGCGACAGCGCCGGGAGATATCCGAACAGGGGTTTGAGTGCGCTCGGGCGCGGGCGCTGGGTCGCGGCGACGATCATTCGATCACCTCTTCCACCGGCAGCGCGCGCAGATTGTAGGTGTTGGCCATGGCCATGCCGTAGGCGCCGGCATCGGCGACCAGGATCGTGTCGCCCTCGGCAGCCGCGGCCGGCAGCAGGCGTGCGCGTCCGAGCACGTCGCTGCTTTCGCAGACCGGGCCGACCACGTCGAAGGTCGCGGTCCGCCCATCCTCGAAACGGCTGAGGTTGTGGATGCCGTGGTAGGCCTCGTACATGGCCGGGCGCATCAGGGCGTTCATGCCGGCATCGCAGCCGATGCGCAGCACGCCGTCCTTCTCGATCACCTGGGTCACGCCGAGCAGCAACACGCCGCATTCGGCGACCAGGTAACGGCCCGGCTCGATGATCAGACCGTAGCGCGGATACGCGGCCTTGATCTCTTCCAGGCCGGCGCGCCATTGCGCCAGGTCGAACTGCGGCGCCTCCGGGGTGTAGGCGATCGGCAGGCCGCCGCCGATGTCGATGGTCTCGATGGTGCCGACGCTGTCGGCCAACCCGGCCAGGCTGGCGTAGACGCCGCGCCAGTGCTGCGGGTCGTCGATGCCGCTGCCGAGGTGGGCATGCAGGCCGCTGATGCGCACGCCGAGCTTGCGCGCTTCCTCGACGAAGGCATCGAAGCGCGACAGCGGCAGGCCGAACTTGGCCGCGACGCCGCCGGTGCGCACTTTTTCGTGATGGCCTTCGCCGTGGCCGAGGTCCAGGCGCAGCCACAGCGTGCGGCCGCGGAACACCTCGGGCCAACGCTTCAGCGCTTCGATGTTGTCGAGGGTGACGATCACCCCGCGCTGCAGCGCCGCTTCGTACTCGTGGCGCGGTGCGAAGCTCGGAGTGAACAGCACCCGCTCCGGCGCCATGTGCGGCACCGCGGCGAACACGCGTTCGATCTCGGCCAGCGACACGCACTCCAGGCCGAAGCCTTCGCCGACGATGGCCTTGAGGATCGCCGGGTGCGAATTGGCCTTCATCGCATAGAAGCAGCGGTCGACCGCTTCGGTACCGATCAGCGAGCGGGCGCGCTCGCGCACCGTCGCCAGGTCGTAGACATAGCGCGGCGTGCCGGCTTCGGCCATCGCGAGCAGGCGCTCGCGCTTGCCCTGCCACCAGGCCGCCGCGCGCTGCGGCTTGCCGTGCGCGATTTCGCGCCAGCTCGGCCCGAACACGCTGTCGTCGCGCACCGGCATCGCGCCGCTGCGGATCAGCTCGTGGTGCAGATGCGGCAGCAGCCCGTCGGCGTCGGCCTCGTCGATGACGAAGGTCAGGTTGAGGTCGTTCGACGACTGCGAGATCAGGTGCACGCGCTCGCGCCCGAACGCCGCCCAGATGTCGGACAAACGGTGCAGCAGCGAACGCATGCCGCGCCCGACCAGGGTGATCGCCGCGCACGGCGCGATCACCTTGACCCGGCAGACCTCGGCCAGGTCGGCCGACAGCGCTTCGAGCACGTTGCTGTTGACCAGGTTCTCGCTCGGGTCGAGCGAGACGGTGACGTTGGTTTCCGACGAGCCGATCAGGTCGATCGACAGGCCGTGGCGCTTGAAGCGCTCGAACACGTCGGCGAGGAAGCCGACCTGCTGCCACATGCCGATGCTTTCCATCGACACCAGCACGATGCCGTTGCGGCGGCTGATCGCCTTGACCCCGGGCACGGTGACCGCGCTGGCATCGATGCGCGTGCCCGGCAGGTCGAAGCGCTCGGTGTCGAGGATCGCCATCGGCACGCCGGCGTCGCGGCACGGCGCGATCGAGCGCGGGTGCAGCACCTTGGCGCCGGTGGTGGCGATTTCCTGCGCTTCGGCATAGTCCAGCCGCGCGAGCAGGCGCGCGTCCGGCACTTCGCGCGGGTTGGCGCTGAACATGCCCGGCACGTCGGTCCAGATTTCGACCCGCTGCGCTTTCAGCAGGGCGCCGAAATAGGCGGCCGACGTATCGGAACCGCCGCGGCCGAGGATCGCGGTGCCGCCGTCGCCGTGACGGGCGATGAAGCCCTGGGTGATCAGCATCGCGGTCGGTTGCGCATCGAAGCGCTCGCCGAACCCGGTATCGCCCTGGTGGCGGCAGTTCACCGACAAGCGCTGGGCCCAGTCGCTGGCGTTCGGCAGCGACACCGCATCGAGCCAGTCGCGCGCATCGCACCAGCCGAAGTCGTGCCCCTGCGAACGCAGGTAGGCCGAGCCGATGGTCGAGGACAGCAGCTCGCCCTGGCCCAGCACTTCGGCCTGCCAGTCCAGCGCGCGGCTGGCCGCGCGCGGATCGGTTTCCAGTGCGATCAATTTCGCCAGGCGTTCGCCGAGCACCGCGTCGGGATCGAGTTCGAGTTCGCCGCAGAACGCCCTATGGCGCTCGACCAGGCTCGCGAAACGCGCCGCGAAGCCTTCGTCCTGTCCGGCCGGCGCATAGGCGATCGCCTGCAATTCGTTGGTCACGCCCGACAACGCCGAGACCACCACGAGGACGCGGCGGCCCTCCTCGTGCATACGTTTCGAGGCCAAGCGCCCGATCGTGTCCCAACGGTTGCGGCGGGATACCGAAGTACCACCGAACTTGAGCACCACCCAGCCTGTCGCTTGCGCCACCACGTATTCCTCGGTTGTCGTTCCATTCGTCGTACGCCCCGGCACGCTGCCGGAGCGGCTAGATTCAGTTGCAACTAAATCGGCCCGCAACCGGCCTGTCCGGCCGACACGGGATTCCACACTTGCAGGCTCGTCGCGCCTAGAATCACGCGCTCGCCCGGGAGCCCGGGCACGAAGCGACGATTCTAGTCGAAACCTGCCGGCTCACGAGCGTGTTCCCGACGCTGTATTCCGGGCCCTGCCGCCCTCACCGCCTGTGTACCGCCACCTGCACGGACTCTTCGGAACCCCAACCGAAATGACGCAACGCCGCTATCTGCAACTGGACGTGTTCGCCGACCGCCCCGGCGCCGGCAATCCGCTGGCCGTGGTCCTCGACGCGCAAGGCCTGGACGACGCCGCCATGCAGGCCATCGCCCGCTGGACCCGCCTGCCCGAGACCACCTTCGTGTTCCCGCCGACCCAGCCCGGCGCCAGCTACCGCATCCGCATGTTCAGCCCGCGCCGCGAGGTGCCGTTCGCCGGCCACCCGAGCGTCGGCACCGCCTGCGTGGTGCTCGAGGCCGGCCTGGCCGCGCCGGTCGACGGCCACCTGCTCCAGGAAGGCGTGGTCGGCCTGTTGCCGCTGTCGGTCGACGGCGACGGCGACGCCCGCACCATCGCCGTGCGCACGCCGCGCGCGCGGGTGCTGGAAACCGCTACCGCCGGCGACCCGCGCCTGGCCGAAACCCTGCGCGGGCTGCCGCTGGGCGCCCTGCCGCCGGCCTTGATGGACGGCGGACGACGCTGGTGGCTGGCCGAACTGCGCGACGAAACGGCCCTGCGCGCCGCGACCCCGGACTGGGCCGCGATCGGCCGTCTGGCCGAAGCCACCGAGAGCATGGGCCTGTGCGCGTTCGCACGCGCCGACGCCGGCCAGGACTACGACCTGGTCGTGCGCGCCTTCGTCGGCGCGCCGGCGCAGTTCGAGGACGCCGCCTCGGGCGCGGCCAACGCCACCCTCGCCGCCTGGCTCAACCACAACGGCGCCCTGCCCGGCCGCGACGGCCGCTACACCGTCAGCCAGGGCCGCGAAGTCGGCTTCGATGCGCGCCTGCAACTGCGGGTCGACGGCGACGGCGAAGTCTGGTCGGGCGGCCGGGTCAGCAACGTGGTGCGCGGCCAGATCGACTGGCGCTGAGCGCGATGCGGGTGCCGGGCTTGGCCATACGCGGCGGCCCGGCGACGTGGCTCAGGCCGCGCCGACGGCCTCGGCCCGCTCGCGGCGCGCCACCGCACGCCGGCCCAGCGCGACCGCGATGAAGGCCGGCAGGTACATCAACAGGCCGTAGATCGCCGCGGGCACGGCGATCTGCGGCGACTGCAGCAGGGTCAGCGCGATCACGATCGCCAGGGTGCTGTTCTGCACGCCGACTTCCATGCCGACGGTGATCGCATCGCGCAGCGCCAGGCCGGTCAGCCGCGCCAGCAGGAAACCGCCGCCGATCGCCGCCGAGCACATCGCCAGCGCGGCCGGACCGAGCTCCGGCAAGGTGCGCAGCAACAACTCGCTCTGGGTCACGCTGATCGCCACGATCAGCAGCAGCAACAACAGCAAGGCGAAGCGGCTGACCCAGGGTTCGACGCGCAGGGCGAAACCGCTGGCGTAACGGCGCAGGGCCATGCCGAGCAGCACCGGCACCAGCACCAGCGCGGCCAGGTGCATCACGGTCTGGCCGACCGGCAGGCGGATCTCGCGGGTCTCGCCGCCGAACCATTGCAAGGCCAGGTTCACCAGCAAGGGCACGCTGAGGAAGGTCACCAGCGCGCTGATCACGGTCAGGGTGACCGCCAGGGCGACGTTGCCGCGGGCCAGATAAGTCAGCGCGTTGGAGCTGCTGCCGCTCGGGCAGGCGGCGACCAGCACGAAGCCGACCGCGAATTCGAGCGAATGCGGAAACAGCCAGGCGACCGCGAAACCAAGCAGCGGCAGCAGCAGGTAATGGCCGATCAGGCCGACCGCGACCGGGCGCGGATTGCGCCCGATGCGCTGGAAATCTTCGCCGCGCAGGGTCAGGCCGATGCCGCACATGATGATGGCGATCGCGATCGGCAGACCGATCTTGAGCAACACGCTGTCCTGCATGGCGATCTCCTTGAGTCCGGATGAGAGTCTGCGCGCCGGTCGTCGCGGCCGTCGTCGATGCCGCATCGGCCGGCCGCGGCCCATCCGAGGATGAGCATGGCGTTGTTGCCGACTTTCGCACATCCGATGCACTGCGGTCGCCCTACCGCGTCGCGGGTTGCGGGTTGCCTTGCGGGCTCGCGGGCCGCGCGTCCGCAGTCGGCGCCGCAGGAACGAAAACGCCGGAACCTTTCGGTCCCGGCGTTCGGCCGCGGCGGCGCAGCGTTGCTTGCGCCGCTAGAGGCGCGGCTCAGTCCGGCCGCACGTCGACGCGCACGCGGATGCGGTCGCCGGGGTTGTGGTTGGTGCGGGTGCGATAGGTCTTGCCGGCGTATTCGTAGGTCACGTCGTAGGCGCTGACCGAGCGCTCGCCGCCCGAGTAATAGTTGCCGCCGCCGTTGGCCGGCACCGGGTCGCAGACCCGCACCGTGCCGGTGCGCGGCTCCTGGCTGCGCTTGCTCTGCTCGTAGATGCTGCGCCCGGCCATGCCGCCGACCATCGAGCCCAGCGCCGAGGTCGCATAGCGCGCGCTGCCGCCGCCGACCTTGCTGCCGAGCACCGCGCCGACGATGCCGCCGACCACGGTCGCGGCGGTGCGGCCGCCCTCGGTGCCGACCGCGCGGCGCTGGTTGCCGTACTGGTCGTAATAACCGTCGTCGCGACGCGGTTCGTATTCGTTGCCGTAATACGAGTCGCCCTGGACGTAGGTCGGGCGCTCGTAGCAGCGCTGGCCCTGGTTGACCGGCTGCGAGCTGTAGTGGTCGAAGACCGGGTCGACCCGGATGACCCGCGCGTAGTCGACCTGGCTGCTGTAGTCGCCGGCCGGCTGCGAGGCGCCATAGGACGAACCATACGACGAACCGTAAGGCTGGCCGTACGACTGGGCCGACGCGACGCCGGTGGTGGCGGCCAGACCCAGGCCCAGGGCGGTGACTAGCAAGCGGTTCATCGTGAGCTCCAGGCGCCGAGATGGCGCGGGATGGATCGTCGGGCCGCAGCGGTCAACCCGGGCTGAATGCAGCCCGGGGCGTGGCGGTGCGGCCGGTATCGTTTACCTCGCCGACAGCCAGTCGGCCGCCTGCGCGGCCAGCCGGGCGGCGTCGCGCCCCAGCAAAGGACCGACATGGCTCGGCGACGGCCACGTTAACAAAGTCGCGCCGATCGCCGCTGCGAACTGCGCCGACACTTCCGGCGCGACGTCGTCGTCGCGCTGCGAGGCGATGCACAGCACCGGCAGTTCGAGCGCCGGCGCCGCGACGCCGGCATGGGCCTCGCGCAGCACCGCGCCGGACTCGTCGCGCCAGCGCCGGAACGCGTACAGCGCGGCGGCCTCGTCGGCGTCGTCCATGGCGCGGCGGGTGGAGGG
>NZ_JBPKJP010000072.1:0-23048 GCF_051217035.1 Lysobacter sp. 1R34A | reverse complement strand
CCGGCTGCTGGCCGGGCTGGCCCTCGCCGTGGCCCTGGCCTTCGGCGGTTGGGGCCTGTGGCGTGCGCTCACCACCCCCGACGAACCCGCGCCGCCGCCCGCCGGGGCCGCGGCGATGACGCCGCGGCAAATGCAGGCCGAACTCGAAAGCCTGCGCCAGCGCGTCACCACGCTCGGCCGGTCCGACGGCATCAGCCGCCAGGCCAACCGCGACCTGCAGAGCGCTCTGGCCGAGCGCGACGAGGAAATCGCCGGCCTGCGCGCCGACGTCGCCTTCTACGAGCGCCTGGTCGGCGCCACCGGTCAGCGCCGCGGCCTGACCGTGCATGCGCTGAAGATGCAGCCCCAGCAAGGCGCGCCGTCGGCCTGGCACTTCACCACCACCCTGACCCAGAACCTCAATCGCGGCGCGGTCAGCGCCGGCCGGGTCACCCTCGCACTCGAGGGCACCCGCGCCGGCAAGCTCGAGAAACTGCTCTGGACCGACCTGCGCCAGCAGCCCGACGCGCCCGGCACGCCGTACTCGTTCAAGTACTTCGAGCAGGTCGAGGGCGACGTATTCCTGCCGCCCGGCCTGACCCCGGTGCGGGTAACCGTGCGCCTGACCCCGCAGAAGGGCGCGGTGATCGAACAATCCTTCAGCTGGGCCGACGCCACCCGCGACACCGGTGCCGGCGGCTGATCCGCAGTGTTCGCCCGGTGCGCTTGAATGCGCGCCGCGCGGCCCTCATCCTTTGCCCATGGAAACCACCCTTCTTTCCGCCGCACCGGGCTATCAATCGCTGGAGCGGCCTCTGCAGTTCTCGTCCTCGGCCGCGAACAAGGTTCGCGAACTGATCGCCGAGGAAGGCAACGACGCCCTCAAGCTGCGCGTCTACATCCAGGGCGGCGGCTGCTCGGGCTTCCAGTACGGCTTCGAGTTCGACGAGCAGCAGGGCGAGGACGACCTCGCCGTGCAGACCGACGGCGTGACTCTGCTGGTCGATCCGCTCAGCCTGCAATACCTGATGGGCGCCGAGGTCGATTACACCGAGAGCCTGCACGGTTCGCAGTTCGTGATCCGCAACCCGAACGCCAAGACCACCTGCGGCTGCGGCTCGTCGTTCGGCGTCTGAGCGGCGCGGCGCAGCCTGCGGCGTTGCGCGCGCGGGCGTTGCCGGAACACTCTCCTTCGAAGCTCTTGGCCTTTTCTCTCGGGGCGCTTGTCTTGAATCAGCCTTTGCCGAAGCAGCCTGTCCCTGAGCGGAGCGCTGGATGACGCCGTTCGCTTTCGTCGAGGCCGATTCGGCCTGGCGCGCCGCGCTCGATCGCGCCGACCATCTGCGCGACCAGGACGATGCCCTGACCGCCCTGTGGCCGCAGGCGCGGGTGATCGTGCTCGACAACGCCGGCAACGCCCTCGCCAACGAGGACGGCAGTCTGTGCGCGCCGCTCGGTCCGGAACTCACCGACGGCCCCGGCGGGGTCGGCGCGGCGATTTTCCTCGGACTGAGCGCGGACGGGCAGGGCTGGTTCGCGATCGAGGCCGAACTGGTCGCCTTCGATGCGCCGCGCCGGGTCGACTTGCGCAGCGCCGCCGCGCATTGGCCTTGGCTCGAGGCCAGCGCCTTCGCCCAGGCCCGCGCCCTGCAGCATTGGCGCAGCCGCCATCGCCATTGCGGCGTATGCGGCGGCGAGGTCGCCTTCTCGCGCGCCGGCTGGCTCGGCCGTTGCGGCCAGTGCGGCAGCGAACACTATCCGCGCACCGACCCGGCGGTCATCGTCGCGGTCAGCGACGGCGCGCGTCTGTTGCTCGGCCGCCAGACCGGTTGGCCGGCGCGACGTTATTCGGTGATCGCCGGCTTCGTCGAGCCCGGCGAGTCGCTGGAGCAGACCGTCGCCCGCGAGGTGCTGGAAGAAACCGGCGTGCGCGTGCGCAGCTGCCGTTACCTGGGGTCGCAGCCGTGGCCGTTCCCGGGCGCGCTGATGCTCGGCTTCGCCGCGCTCGCCGAGGCCGACGAACCGCAGGTCGGCGACGAACTCGAAGAAGCGCGCTGGTTCACGCTCGACGAGATTCGCGCCGCCTCCGCGCGCGGCGAACGCGATGCCGCCGCGGCGCCGGGCGAGCGCGATGCCGCGCTCGAGGACGACGGCCCGCTGTTGTCGCCGAGCATTTCGATCTCGCGCTGGCTGATCGACCAATGGCGGCTGGCCGCCGAGGCCGACGCCGGGCGCTGATCCCGGCAAGAGCCATGCTGCCGAGCGCATTGCCGGTGCGCTCGCGACATGCGCGCCGGTACGGAACCGATACGCCGACGTCATCGCCTGCCGCGGACGCGGCGTCGCGCGGTCGCGCTAGAATCCCGGTCGTATCGGACCGGGATTTTTTCGCCATGCCAGGAGCGTTGCCGCAATGTCAGTCACGCTGATCGCCGCCGTCGTCGCGCTCGTGCTCGGCCATCTCGCTCAGCCGCTGGCCGCGTCGGTGCGTCACTACGGCTGGTACAGCGACTGGCTGCGCTGGATCGACAGCCGCCTGCCGGAAGACAGCTTCTGGCGCGGGCGCTGGGGCCTGGCGCTGGCCCTGGTGCCGCCGCTGCTCGCGGTGACCCTGTTCCAACTGGCCCTCGACGAGCCCCTGATCGGGCTCGGCGGACTGCTGTTCGGCATCATCGTGCTGTTCTATGCCTGGGGCCCGCGCGACCTCGACCAGGACGTCGAAGCCCTGGCCTCGGCGCGCGACCTCGCCAGCCGGCGCGAAGCCGCGGCGCGGTTCTGGCCCGAAGGCGGCACGCCCGCGCTGGACGGCGGCTCGCTGGTCGAAGCGGTGTTCCGCAACGCCTTGCGGCGCTGGTTCGGCGTGTTGTTCTGGTTCCTGCTGCTCGGCCCGGTCGGCGCGCTCGGCTATCGCCTGGTGGCACTGGCGGCCGAAGGCGAGGCTTCGCGCCAGTTGCCCGGCGAGACCCTCGGCGGCGCGCGCACCCTGCTGGCGCTGCTGGATTGGCCGGTGGCCCAGCTGATGACTCTGGCCCTGGCCCTGGTCGGCAACTTCGACACCGTGCTCGGCGCCTGGCGCGAGTCCGGCGGCGCGCGTTTCAGCGTCGACAACCGTTTCCTCGGCGCGGTCGCCCGCGCCAGCGTGAAGTGCGAGCTGGCCGAGGAGGCCGCCGACTACGTCGGCGAATCCGGGGTGGCCTCCACCACCGCCGTCGCCCTGGCCACGTCCGAGGCGCCCGAACTGCGCGACGCGATGAGCCTGGTCTGGCGCAGCCTGCTGGTCTGGCTGGCGATCCTCGCGCTGTTCGTGATCGCCGGTTTCGTCGCCTGAGGCGAGCGCCGCCGGATTGCCGTTTGAGACCGGCTAGCCAAAACCCGACGCCTGCGCATGGATGGGGTAGGGAGGCGCCGCTCGCCCTGCGTTTGAACGGACAGGTTTCCAGGAATCCTGCGAGCCGCGCGAACAGCGCGTTCCCCCCGGCCGGGCCGGCGGGTCGAACGCCGGTCCAGCCTCGGGGGCGGACGGACCCGCGCGCTGCGGAACCACTGGCGACCCGCCGCGCAGGCAGCGCGGCTGCGACAGACAGCACGGTTACGGCGACAGAGCGATGCAATACCCGTTACGCGACAACAGGAGTCCGGTAGTCACGATCTGAACCCCTGTAAGCGAGCGGTCTCGCATCGCGCCTGCGCGCCCTCACGTTTGCGGAGGACTCGATCTGGTGAATCGCTTCACGTCCATCATCCATGCCGGTTTCGCGCCAGGCGTCGCGGCGCACGACGGCCAGGGCTTCGTTCACCCGGCTGGCACGCCTGGGCTAGTATCGAAGCAATTTCCTGGAGCGTGGACGAAGGTGGACGTGGGTCAGGATTCTCCAGCGGCGAACCAGCCCGCTCCGACGCGTCAGGACGACGATCATTTCATCGTGTTCCTGCGCGATCATCGCGAGCCGTTGATCGCGTTCCTGCGCAAATCCGCGGCGACGCACGAGGATGCGCAGGACATCGCCCAGGAAACGATGATGCGGATGCTGCGCTATCGCGACCAGCCGGCCGAAGCGCTGAAGATCCTGATGTACCGCATCGCGATCAACGCGCTCAACGACCGCGGGCGCCGCCAGAAGACCCGGCACGCGCCCGAGCACGTCAGTCTCGACGAGGACTATCACGCGCTGCCTTCGCAGGAGCCCACCCACGATCAGCGCGTGGCGACCGAGCAGGAACTGGCGCTGGTGCGCGCGGCGATCATGCAACTGCCGATGCGCAGTCGGCAGATCTATCTGCTCAACCGCATCAACGGCATGAGTTACACACAGATCGCTCGCCATTGCGGTATTTCTGTAAAGGCGGTGGAGAAGAATATCGGCCGGGCGCTCGCGCTGTTGCGCGCACGCATGAAGGACAGCGGCTTCGAGAACTTACAAGCACCATGAAGACATCAACTCCCACATCGATGGATCCGAACACGGCGCTTTCCGGCGAAGGCCGCGCCGAAGCGTGGGTGGCGCGGCTCGCCTCGCCCGAGTGCACGGCGCAGGAACGCGCCGAGTTCGATCGTTGGCTCGACGAGTCGCCGCGGCACGTCGACGACTACGTGCGCGCCGAGCGTACCCACCAACTCGCCGCGGCCCTGGCCGGCGACGAGATGCTGCAGGCGGCCGCGCGGATCGCCTGGCGCGCCACCGGCCGCGAAGCGGCGCGCTCGCGTTGGTGGGCGCCGACCGCGCTGGCCGCCTCGCTGCTGGTCGCGACCGTGGTCGGAGTGACCTGGCTGCGCACCGCGCCGGCGCCGGTCGCCGACGAACGCCATGCCACCGCAGTCGGCGAGCAGCGTTCGCTGCGCTTGGCCGACGGCACCCGGGTCTTGCTCGACACCGACTCGGCGATCGTCGCGCGCTTCAGCGAGCGCGGCCGCGAAGTGGTGCTCGACCGCGGCCGCGTCCGCTTCGAGGTCGCCGCCGATCCGGCGCGTCCGTTCCTGGTCAAGGCCGGTCGCGGCGAGATCCGCGACATCGGCACCACCTTCCAGGTGCACAAGACCGACGCGACGGTCAGCGTCGGCCTGATCGAGGGCTCGGTGATCGTCTCCGGCGGGGTCGCCCAGGCCTCCAGCACGCTGCAGCCGGGCCAGCAGCTCAGCTACGACGACAGCGGCCGCCTCGGCGCCGCCGAACCGCTGGACGTCAAGGCCGCGCAGGCCTGGCCGGCCGGCAACCTGGTGTTCAAGAACCGCCGCCTGGACGCCCTGCTGCTGGAAATGAACCGGTACTCGGCCACCAAGCTGCGCCTCGGCGAGCCCGGCCTGGGCGAGATCCCGGTCAGCGGCGTGTTCCACATCGGCGACCAGGCCTCCTTGCTGGAAGTCCTGGAGCGCGGCTGGTCGCTCAAGGGCGAGCGGAACGACGAGGGCGACATCGTCCTGCGCCGCAAGTCCGGCTGACCGGCCCCGGTGGGCCGCGTCGATGCTATGGTTGGACAGCGCCGTCAACGGGGGGCGCCGAGTTCCGCTCTGGTCTGATCGATGCGGTTGGTGGATGGTCAAGATTTCCCATGCGTTCATCGTTTCCGTCGCGCTGACATTCGCGCCTGAAGTTGGGGCCTACCAGGCGCCCAAAGGCGATTTCACGGCAGATGGCTACCGCATCCAGGCAGGCGCCCTGGATGATGCGCTCAATGCCTTCGCGGCCCAAAGCCGCGTGCAGATTCTCTATTCCCCCTCGCTGGTCGCGAACCGCCGCAGCAGCGGCCTGAATGCCCATGTCTCGGCGCGCGACGCACTGGCACGCTTGCTGCAGGGCACCGGCCTCACCGCGGTGGCCGTAAACGCCAATACCTACTTGCTGCAGGCGGTGCCCAGGCCGCGACCGGTCGCGGCCCCTCGTGCGACCGTGCGGCGGGAGGTCTCCGGGCCGAGTTCGCCGACCCAGCTCGACACCGTCCACGTCACCGGCACGCGCATCCCGCGCTCGGCCTTCCAGACCTCGACCCCGCTGACCATCATCACCCGCGAGCAGATCCGCTCGAGCGGGCACCAGACCCTGTTCGACCTGCTGCGGCTGATGCCGGGCATGACCGGCCACCACCCGCGCGACGTCGCCACCGCCGGCGGCGCCTCGCAGGTCCCCTCGGCCGCGGCGGCGTCCTCGAGCCTGTACTCGCTCGGCCCGCGCGCGACCCTGTTCCTGGTCGACGGCCGGCGCATCGCGAATTACGGCCTGGTCTCCACCGACATGGGCGCGCTCAGCGATCTCAACGGCATCCCGTTGAGCATGATCGACCGCATCGAGATCCTGCACGGCGGCGCCTCGGCGATCTACGGCGCCGACGCCATGGCCGGCGTGGTCAACATCATCCTCAAGAAGGATTACAGCGGCGGCGAAGTCACCGCCAACTTCGGCGTGTCCGAACGCGGCGACGCCGAGCAGCAGCGCTTGTCGGTCAACCTCGGCCTGCCGACCCGCGGCGGCGGCAACGTGTTCCTGAGCGGCGACCACTTCACCCGCAACCCGCTGGTCGGCAGCCAGCGCGCCTGGAGCACGGTCGACCAGGAACAGGCCGGGCTGCGGGACGCGCGCATTCCGTTCGGTTACTACTTCGGCAACTACTACGTGCCGATCAAGGGCTGCGACGACCTCGACACCGGCAGCGAGGGCCAGGCCTGCAGCCTCGACCGCGCGCGCTACGTCAGCCTGCAGCCGGGCATCACCAGCACCGCGTTCTACGGCCATTACCGCCAGCCGGTCGGCAGCCACAGCGAGCTCTACGCCGACGTGCGCGCGACCCGGGTGGTGCTGGAGATGCAGAACGCGCCGTTCTACGGCCTGGTGAGCCTGCCCGAGGACAGCCCCGATGCGTTCGCGCCGATGCCGGTCCTGCCGCTGGCCTACGCCTTCTCCGAAGTCGGGCCGGTGCGCAACCGCACCACCACCACCACCCGCGATTCGACCCTGGGTTTGCGCGGCTATCGCGGGCGCTGGGAGTGGGACCTCAGCCTGGCCCAGCGCCGCAACAAGGTGCTCAACCGCATCGACGGCCTGATCGACGAGCCCAAGCTCGAAGAGGCGGTCGAGGCGGAAAAATTCAGCTTCACCAAGAACGCCAACACCGAGGAAGTGATCGAGGAGATCTCGCCGCAGAACACCCTCGGCGGCGAAGTCATCCTCGACAGCGTGGTGGCCAACTTCGACGGCCCGCTGTTCGCGATGCCGGCCGGCGACGCCACCGTCGCGGTCGGCGCCGAGGCGCGCCGCGAACGCCTGCGCAGCCGCCCCGGCGGGGCGTTCATGCGCGGCGAGGTGGCCCTGGCGCAGAAGATGGAGACGCGCAATTCGCACCGCTACGACTCCGCGCTGTACGCCGAGATGAACCTGCCGCTGCACGAAAGCCTGTCGATCGACGCGGCCTGGCGGGTCGACCACAACGGCGGCCACGGCAGCCGGGTCTCGCCGAAGGCCGGGTTCAAATGGTCGCCGTTGCAGAGCCTGACCCTGCGCGGCTCGGTCGGCGAAGGCTATCGCGCGCCGACCCTGTTCGAGATGCGCCGGCCGATGACCTTCGGCGATACCGAGATCGTGCCGTGGAATCCGGCCACCGATCCCTGCCTGATCCAGGTCAGCGAGACCGATTGCCTGGTCGACAAGCAGGCGACCGTCAATTCCAGGCTCAAGCCGGAAACCTCGCACAGCCGGACCGTCGGCGTGATCTGGTCGCCGACCGACGCCTTCAGCCTGACTCTCAACCACTACCGCATCCGCCGCAACAACGAGATCCTGGTGATCAATTCGCTGCAAAGGCCGGAGCTGTACCCCGAGGCCCTGGTGCGCGACTCCGACGGTTATCTGACCGGCGTGAACCTGTACCTCGACAACGTCGGCAGCACCGACGTGCGCGGGTGGGAGTTCGATGCCGACTACCGCTTCGAGACCGCGCGCCTGGGCAAGTTCGCGCTGCGCCTCAACGGCCATTACCTCGACCACCTGATCCGCCGCTCGCATCCGACGGTCGATGCGCTCGACTACGCCGGCTACACCACGCCGAACCGCAGCGCGCTCGGCAGCGTGCAGTGGAGCTACCGCAACTGGATCACCACCCTCAACCTGCGCTACATGGGCCCGGCCAAGGTCGACTTCGGCGACCCCACCAAGAGCTGCTACGAGACCTGGCAGGTCAGCGGCAAATGCCGCACGCCCAGCGCGACCGTGACCGATCTGAACATCGCCTACGGCGGCTTCGAGCATTGGCTGCTGAGCCTCAACGTCAGCAATCTGAGCGACCACCGGCCGGTCAACTACGACGAAAGCCCGGGCGGCTACAGCATCGTCGACGACGACCCGGTCGGGCGCTATTACCTGGTCAGCGCGACCTATCGCTTTTGAGGCGCGCCGCACGGCGGCGCGCGATCAGCCCGGCGCGAGCCAGGCGAACGGCCACCACGGCAGGTTGCGCAGCAACCAGAAACCCAGCAGCAGGCCGATCCAGAATTTGGCGCTGGTCAGGGTGGCGACGACCGCCTTCGGCAACGGCAAGCGATAGCCCAAGCCCTGCAGCGCCAGCAAGGGCACCGCGATCATCAGCAACGGCAGCAGCGGATTCATCGCCAGCATCTGGGCGAGGTCGCCATGCACCAGCGCGTGCAGGGCCCGGGTCATGCCGCAACCGGGGCAGTACAGGCCGGTGACCTCGTAGAATACGCAGCCCGGCAACGGGCTGCCGGCGGCGCTGGGATCGAAGCGCCGCAGCACCCACACGCCGGCGGCCGCCGCGGCCGTGGCGGCTGCGGCGGTCGCGGCGAGCGCGAGGTGACGCGATCGCTCTTTCATCGTATCGACTGCGACGGGCTCGACCGATCAGCGCGTCTGCAAGCGCTGGAGTTCCTGCAGCGCATCGCCGTACAGGAACGAGGCGCCGTTGATGAAGAACGACACGATCATCCAGATCAGGCCGAGCACGGCCAGGCCGGTGCCGACCCAGGTCCAGATCTTCGCGTTTTCCGAAGCGCGGCGCGCGCCGGCTTCGTCGCCGGCGGCATACTTGCTGTTGACCTGGCTGCCGTAGACGATCGCGACGATGCCGGGAATCGAGCCGACGATGCAGCACAGGCAGAAGGTCAACACGGTGACCGTGATCGACCAGGCGAGGTAATTCGGGTACGGCGAAACCGGTGCTCCGGCGGTCGGCTGATTCATGAGATCCCCCTTTCGAACGATGGATGCCGCGACGCGGCGGTCGGGGCATCCTAGCAGCGCGCCCGCGGCCCGACACTCCCCGGCGCGCCCTTCCCGATCAGGCCCGCGTGCCGACAGGTGCGGCTAGGCGCGGTCGCCGCGCAGCGCGCGCACCCGCGCTTCCAGCGACTCGGCGGTGACGGTGTCCGCCTGGACCGGCGCATCGGCGACCACTTCGACGTGGGCGCGGAAACGCCGCGGCAGACGCATCCGCGCCAGGCGGCCGCCCTCGGCGCGCGCGTTGCGCCGGCTCCACATGCTCGACCACATGCCGCGCAGCGCCATCGGGATCACCGGCACCGGCCGCTTGTCCAGGATATGTTCGACGCCTGACTTGAACTTGGCGATCTCGCCGTCCTTGGTCAGGGCGCCCTCGGGGAAGATGCCGACCAACTGGCCGTCGTCGAGCGCGGCCTCGATTTCCTCGAACGCGCGCCGCATCACCTCCGGGTTTTCCTTCGCGCCGGCGATCGGGATCGCCTTGGCGGTGCGGAAGATCCAGCTCATCACCGGGATGTTGAAGATCTTGTAGTACATGACGAAGCGCACCGGACGCGGGATGCTCGCGCTGAGGATCAGCGCGTCCATGTAGCTGACGTGGTTGCACACCACCAGCGCGGCGCCTTCGTCGGGGATGCGCTCGGTGCCCGATACCCGCAACCGGTACAGGGTGCGCACGAACACCCAGCTCAAAAAGCGCATCAGGAACTCGGGCACGATCGTGAAGATGTAGATCGCGACCAGCGCGTTGGCGATCGCCAGGGCCAGGAAGATCTGCGGGATGGTCCAGTGGAAGAGCTTCTGCACCACCACGCCGAGCGCCGCGGCCAACACGATGAAGGCGGCGTTCTGGATGTTCATGCCGGCGATCACGCGCGACAGCTCGTTCTTCGGCGTGCGGTTCTGGATCAGCGCGAACAGCGGCACGACGAAGAAACCGGCGAACACACCGATGCCGACCAGGTCCATGACGATTCGCCAACTGCCCGGCTGGGCGATGAACCCGGCGACCTCCAGGCCGCTGGCCGTCGCCGCGCCGCTGCGGGCGAAAAACAGATCGACCATGAAGGCGCTCATGCCGAACGCGCCGAGCGGCACCAGGCCGATCTCGACCGTGCGCGCCGACAGCCGTTCGCACAGCATCGAGCCCACACCGGTGCCGACCGAGAACAGGGCCAGGGCGAAGATGTACAGCGTCTCGGCGCCGCCGAGGTTGTCGACCGCATAGGTCGGCAGTTGCGAGGTCAGCACCGTGCCGACGAACCAGAACCAGGACACGCCGAGTACCGAGTTGCGCACCGCCGGCTGGCGCCGGGTCATGCGCAGGACCTTGACCGACTCGGGGATCGGGTTCCAGTTGATCTTGAGTCCCGGTTCGCCGGCGTCGGCGCGCGGGATCAGGCGGCTGACGATGTTGCCGGTGATCGCCAGGACGACGATCGCGCTGGCCGCGACCACCGGGCCTTGGCTGCCGGCGAGCTTGAAGATCAGGCCGCCGAAGATCATCCCGACCAGGATCGAGATCGAAGTGCCCATCTCGACCAGGCCGTTGCCGCCGGTGAGTTCCTCGGGCTTGAGCACCGAGGGCAGAATCGAATACTTGACCGGGCCGAACAGGGTCGACTGCAGGCCGGTGCAGAACAGCGCGACCAGCAGCACCGGCAGGTTCTGGGTCAGGAACCCGACCGCGGCCAGCGACATGATCGCGATCTCCATGGTCGTGGTGATGCGGATCAGCTTGTGTTTTTCGAGCCGCTCGGCGATCTGGCCCGCGGTCGCCGAGAACAGGAAGTAGGGCAGGATGAACAGCGCCGGCGCGAGATTGGTGTACAGCGTGCGCTGCTCGGGACTGACGCCGAGGTAGAACAGCAAGCCGATGATCGCCTGCCGATAGACGTTGTCGTTGAAGGCGCCCAGGGCCTGGGTCAGGAAGAACGGCAGGAAACGCCGTTGGGTGAGCAACGCGAACTGGTTGTGCGCCATGCCGTCCTGCTTGTCCGATCAAACCCGCACGTCGATGTGCGGCTCGCGCGAAGGATTCGCCGGGCGAGCCTAACAAACCCGTCCCGGTGCCGTGTAGCGGGAGGGGCGGAGTAGCGGAAAACTAGACCGCGAAGCTACGGCCCCTGGACGCACCGTCCTGGCCTAGCGGTCCTGCCGCTTGCGGTGGTTGCCGCCCGCGACGGCCTTTGCGGGTTCTCGAACCCGTGGTTGCCGCTCCCTCTCGACCTGTGCGGTTCGCCTTTGCGAGAGGGGACAGGGGCTCCTGCCGTCGCTTTCGCTCAGCGCCCGGCTGCGTCCTGCCAATCGGCCGCGCTGCCGGCTTCCTCGCGCGCGACCCGGCTCCAGGCCGGCTCCTGCCGCCAGCGGCGCGTGGTGCGCTGGAAGAACTGGCTGTTGGGCACCTGCAGCACCGAGTCCTCGCCGTCGGCATGGATCTCCTGCAAGGTGGTGTAGATGAAATTGATGTCGATCACCCGCCCGCGCAGCCCCGGCTTGTCGCCGTTTTCCAGCAGCTCGATGTAGTCGTACAGCCGGAACGGCCGCGTGGTCAGGATCAGGAACGCGCAGAAGATGTTCGACAGCACGCTCCAGGCGGCGAAGAACGCCACCGCGCCGACAGCGACGAAGCCGGTCAGCGTCGTCCACACCACCGAGCCGGAAATGCCGAGCCGGTTGAGGAACAACAGCAGCGCGCCGATGTAGATCAAGGTGCTCAGCACCCGCCGCAGGCCCAGCCCGAACGCCGGCGCGATGTCGTAGCGGAGGCAGATCCGCCGCACCAATTGCCGCAGCAGCGTGGTCAACAGCCAGGCCCCGACCAGGATCGCCAGGGCTTCGCCCAGCCTCATGGCGATGTAGGCGCCTTCTGCGACCGTCGGCGACATGGATGCGTGTCCTTGGCGTAGCGAATGGGCCGGCAGTGTAAGACGACGCGAGTTAGCGCGTCGTGGTCGAAGCGGCCGGCGATGGCGATGTTTCGGTTCCGGCCGTGCGCCGGATCGGTCAGGCGAGATGGCCCGGCACCCGGAGTGCGAGGTAATGCGACAGGTCGTCCGCGGCATTCTCGGTCTGTCCGCGGACGTGCGCGCTTTGGTCGTGCAATGCATCGGCGATTGCGGGCACGATGCGGGCCGGGGTCGAGACGGCCGCAGGCGCGGGCAAGATGGCCGAACCCGAGAATGGCATTGCCCCGACGTTGGAAATCCGGATGCCGGGCCAGCGACAGGCAGATCGCTTCCGTCCAGGCGCGATCGGGTGGATCCATGCCGATCGCGATGGGGACGTGCAGGAGTTTCTCGGCCAGCCCGGTGCGACTGCGGTTTCGATGTCCCGCATCGTCCATCCGTTTCGAAACGGTCCCCTGAGTATCCGATTCCCGTAATGGCTGCAGCGCCGCGATTCGATGGCGGTGCGCGTTCGGAAATGTCGGCGCCGGGTGAACGTCAGCAGCCTGAACGGGTGCAGGCCGTCGCAAGGAATTTCACGTCGAGCCCGCAAGGCCTCATTACCCTGGGGCCGGCACCTTAGTTGAAGAGGACGTGGATATGACTGCGGATACCAAGACACCGTTGGACCAGGTCAATGCGGCGTTGACCCAGCTCAAGGAGATGCGCCACTACGCGAAGAACTACGTCGAACAGTTGACGGCGCAGTGGCTGTTGTTCGACGGCGAGCTGAAGAAGTTGAAGCAGGCGGAAAACATCGAGGAGCTGATGACGCGACAGGGCGAACTGTACGACGCCCTGGAGAAGGAAATCGCGGAGTTGGAGGAAGTGGTGGTGGCCTTGCAGCCGGCGCCGGAGGAAGGGGTGGCGTAGCGGTTTCTGGCTCGCCTTCAGGGGGACGGCGCGGAATCGGGCCTGGGCCTGCGCGGCTTCGATGTTCGGCGGGACAGGCGGCGGATTTTGCGCGTCCCTTGGTCGCGGCTCGCGCCGCTCCTACCCTTGATCGCTGGCGTCGATCGATGACGGTGAAACCGCTGCTTATGCGTGTTTCAGTGGCTGCTCACGCCGCTCCTGCAAGGAGGCGGAGGCGACCTGGAAAACGAGGGTGCTTCGTCCCTGCCAATATCTTATCCCACCCGGGGCTTGCGGCAAGCCCCCGGGCGTGGTGCTCAATCGCCCGCCGTAGCGAGGCTACGCAACCGGGAGACGGGCTATGAGCATGTGGGCATCGAAATGGGCGGTGCGGGAGCACGCCGAACACGGGCGTGCGGACGAGGCCGCGGCGGCGATTCGCAATCGTGCGGAAGCCGTCGACGGCGAGAGCGACGAGCGCGCGGCGGCTCGGCATGAGGTGATCGTCGCCGGCGGCGGGCCGACCGGCCTGATGCTGGCCGGCGAGCTGGCCCTGGCCGGAGTCGATGTGGCGGTCGTCGAGCGGCGTGCGAGCCAGGAACTGGTCGGGTCGCGTGCGGGCGGGTTGCATGCGCGCACCCTGGAAGTGCTGGATCAGCGCGGGATCGTCGATCGGTTTCTCGCCGAGGGACAGGTAGCGCAGGTTGCCGGTTTCGCCGGGGTGACCTTCGACCTGACCGGCTTTCCGACTCGCCATCCGTACGGACTCGGGCTGTGGCAGAACCGCATCGAACGGATTCTCGCCGGCTGGGTCGACGAACTCGGCGTGAAGATCCTGCGCGGATGCGAGGTCGTAGGCCTGGCGCAGGACGAAGCCGGCGTCGAGGTCGTCTTGTCGGACGACACGCGTTTGCAGGCGCAGTATCTGGTCGGCTGCGACGGTGGGCGCAGCCGGGTGCGCAAGGCGGCCGGTATCGATTTTCCCGGCTGGGACGCCACGACCAGTCATCTGATCGCCGAGGTCGAGATGGCGCAGACGCCGCCCTTGGGTGTGCATCGCAGCGACTTCGGCATCCATTCCTTCGGCCGCGCCGATTACGAGATCCGCGACGGCAAAGTCGTCTACGCCGACACCGGGCCGGTGCGGGTGATGCTGACCGAGGCGCAGGTCGGCGCCGGCGGCGAACCGACCCTGGAGGACCTGCGTGCTGCGCTGATCGCGGTGTGCGGCACCGACTACGGCGTGCACAGCCCGACCTGGATTTCGCGTTTCACCGATGCGACGCGGCAGGCCGCGGCTTATCGCGAGCGGCGCGTACTGCTGGCCGGCGACGCCGCGCACGTGCATGCGCCCGATGGCGGACAGGGACTGCAGCTCGGGGTGCAGGATGCGGTGAACCTGGGCTGGAAACTGGCGCAGGTGGTCAAGGGACTGTCGCCGGACAGCCTGCTCGACAGCTATCACGCCGAGCGTCACCCGGTCGCGGCGCGGGTGCTGCGCACTACGATGGCGTCGATCGCGCTGCGCCGCGGCGATGAGCGCACGACCGCCTTGCGCGAGACCGTCGCCGAGTTGCTCGGCATGGACGAGCCGCGCCGGCGCTTCGCGGCGCAGTTGTCGGGGCTGGGGATTCGTTACGACTTCGGCGACGGGCATCCCTTGCTCGGACAGCGCATGCCGGATCTGGACCTGGTCGTAGCCGGCGAGGCGGTGCGGGCGCATGCCCTGCTGCATGAAGCGCGGCCGCTGCTGCTCGATTTCGCTGTGGGCGGCAGCATCGATATCGGCGCGTGGGCGGACCGGGTTCGCCGGGTCGAGGCCGCTTACGACGGCGCCTGGGAGTTGCCTGCCGAGGGTGTCGTGCCGGCGCCGTCGGCGGTGTTGATCCGGCCGGACGGGTATGTGGCCTGGGTCGGCGACGGCGGCGATGCGGGGATGGCGGAAGCGCTAGGCGTTTGGTTTGGAGCGCCGATTGCGACGTAGCGGCGTGGCTTGATCGGGTGAAGCCACGCTGTTTCTTGGAGCGGTCATGTGGCGGCTTGCGCCGGTTTGCACGCGATGGTTCGCGGTTTCGATGGATGACGGCGGCGTTGTCGTTTCTGCGCGTTCCGTGGTCGCGGCTTGCGCCGCTCCTACCCTGAGCTGCATTGGCTCGTGTAGGAGCGACGTGAGTCGCGACCGAACCGCCAGGGGCAGAGAAACGGCCGGTAGAGGAGCTTTTCCGTCCGTTTCGGTTTATGCGCAGCGATGGATGAAACTCAGCGCTCAGCCCTTCGCCGCCTGCTCGCGTTCGATCGCGCGCCAGCCGATGTCGTTGCGATGGAATTCGCCGTCCCAGCGGATCTTGGCGAGGGCGGCGTAGGCCTCGCGCTGGGCCTGGGCGACGTCGTCGCCGAGGGCGCAAACGCACAGCACGCGGCCGCCGGCGGTCAGCACTTCGCCGTCGGGGCCGAGTTTGGTGCCGGCCTGGAACACCTTGGCATGCGGCGGCTGCGGCGCGGTCAGGCCATGGACGACGTCGCCGGCCCGCGGCGTTTCCGGGTAATTCGCCGCGGCCATGACCACGCCGAGCGAGGGCCGCGGGCTCCATTGCGCCTGCACGCGGTCGAGGCGGCCGTCGAGCGCGGCCTCCACCAGGTCGAGCAGGTCCGAGTCCAGGCGCAGCATCACCGGCTGGGTCTCCGGGTCGCCGAAGCGGACGTTGAACTCGATGACCTTGGGCGCGCCGGCCTGGTCGATCATCAGGCCGGCGTAGAGGAAACCGGTGAACGGCACGCCGTCGGCGATCATGCCGTCGACCGTCGGCATCACCACTTCGCGCATCACCCGCTCGTGCACTTCCGGGGTGACCACCGGCGCCGGCGAGTAGGCGCCCATGCCGCCGGTGTTGGGGCCGGTGTCGCCGTCGCCGACGCGCTTGTGATCCTGCGAGGTCGCCATCGGCAGCGCGTGCCTGCCGTCCACCATCGAGATGAAGCTGGCTTCTTCGCCATCGAGGAATTCCTCGATCACCACACGCGCGCCGGCCGCGCCGAAGGCGTTGCCCGACAGCATGTCGATCACCGCGGCTTCGGCTTCTTCCAGGGTCATCGCGACGATCACGCCCTTGCCGGCGGCGAGGCCGTCGGCCTTGACCACGATCGGCGCGCCTTTCTCGCGCAGATAGGCCAGCGCGGCGTCGACTTCGGTGTGCACGGCGTAGTACGCGGTCGGGATGCCGTGGCGGGCCAGGAAATCCTTGGCGAAGGCCTTGCTGCCTTCGAGCTGGGCCGCGGCGGCGGTCGGCCCGAAGATGCGGCGTCCGTCGGCGCGGAAGCGGTCGACCACGCCGGCGACCAGCGGGGCTTCGGGGCCGACCACGGTCAGCGCCACGTCTTCCCCGGCGGCGAGCTCGAGCAGGCCGTCGATGTCGGTGGCGGCGACCGCGACGTTGCGGCATTTCTCCTCGTGCGCGGTGCCGGCATTGCCAGGCGCCACCAGCACCTCGTCGATGCGCGGCGACTGGGCCAGCTTCCAGGCCAGCGCGTGTTCGCGCCCGCCGGAACCGATAACGAGGATCTTCATGCGTGCTCCAGCGGGATAAGGACAACAGTCGCCGATTTTACGCGCAGGCAGGGGGCGGGGCGAACGCTGCATGGCAAACCTGGCGCGGCGAGGCTTCGGGTAGGAGCGGCGCAAGCCGCGATCTCCGGCCGGAGAGCCGGTTCAACAGACGGGACGTCGCTTCGGAGAAGTGCGTTGCGCCGGAGGGGCCAGGCTTCGAGCGGTCGCGGCTTGCGCCGCTCCTGCCCTGAAAGCGGGCGCGTCCGCGACTGCGCTACTGAATCAGCGCCTCGGCGCGAATCACCCCGTCCTCGCGCATCTGCGCCATGGCCAGGTCGGCCAGGCTGTCCCACAGCGGCGGCGGCAGCCGGTTCTGGCGCAGGTGCCAGAGCAGGGCCAGCGATTGGTAGCGGCCCTCGCGCCAGGTCAGAGTCGCGCGCCAGGCGGGCTGCAGGGTCCGCGGGTCGAGCAGTTCGAGCCGGTAGGCCTGTTCGGCGATTTCACGGCCGTCGCGCTTCATGCCCTCGAGCGACACTCGCAGCACCGGTGCGTCGGCCTCGCGGATCGCCTGGGTAGTGCGGGCCTGGTGTTGCATCGCGGCGTTGCGGACGCTGGCTTGCGCGGTCTGGCCGAAGCGTTCCTCGTTGCTGCGCGCGGACAGGGCGAGGGTGCGGTAACCCAGGTCGCTCAGGCGCCGTTCGAGCGCGCGCGCGAGCCGCGCGGTGGAGTCGCGGCGCAGGCCGGCGTCGAGGTTCAACGACACGTCCGGTTCGACCAGCAGCAGGGTGACGGCACGCCCGTCGGCGCGGTAATCGCCGAGGACTTCGCTGGCGACCGCCTGGCGGCGCGAGTGCTGCCAGCCGCCCCAGGCGGCGAGGACCACGCACAGCAGCGCCAGCACGAGCAGCTTGCGTGCGATCGAACGGCCCAGCGTGTGTCGCGACGGCGATCGGTTCATGGCGGAGATGGCGCGGCCAGGGGCGGGCGCAAGCAGTCGTGAGTTCGGACTCGGCGCGGATGCAAGCGCATCCGCGCCGTTCGATCAATGACGGAAGTGGCGCACGCCGGTGAAGACCATCGCCAGGCCGTGCTCGTCGGCGGCGGCGATGACTTCGTTGTCGCGCATCGAGCCGCCCGGCTGGATCACCGCCTTGATGCCGGCCGCGGCGGCGGCGTCGATGCCGTCGCGGAACGGGAAGAAGGCGTCGGAGGCCATCACCGAGCCCGGCACGATCAAGCCGGCTTCTTCGGCCTTGAGCGCGGCGATCTTGGCGCTAACGACGCGGCTCATCTGGCCGGCGCCGATGCCGATGCTGCGGTGGTCGCGCGCATAGACGATGGCGTTGGACTTGACGAACTTGGCGATGCGCCAGGCGAACAGCAGATCGCTCAGTTGCGCGTCGGTCGGCGCGAGCCGGCTGACCACCTTGAGCTCGTCGCGGCCGACTTCGCGCAGGTCGCTGCTCTGGACCAGCAGGCCCGAGCCGATGCGCTTGAGGTCGTGCCGGTTGCGGCCCTCGCCGTGCGGGATGCGCAGCACGCGCACGTTGGCCTTCTTTTTGGCGTAGTCGAGCGCGCCGTCTTCGTAGTCGGGCGCGATCAGCACCTCGACGAACTGACGGTCGAGGATGACCTTGGCGGTCGCCGCGTCGAGCCGGGTGTTGAAGGCGATGATGCCGCCGAAGGCCGAGGTCGGGTCGGTGGCGTAGGCGAGTTCGTAGGCATCGCCGCAGGCCACGCCTTCGGCCACACCGCAGGGGTTGGCATGCTTGACGATGACGCAGGCCGGGCGCTCGAACTGGCGCACGCATTCCCAGGCCGCATCGGCGTCGGCGAGGTTGTTGAAGCTCAGCTCCTTGCCCTGCAGTTGGGTGAAGGTGGCCAGGGTGCCTGCCACCGGTTGCAGGTCGCGGTAGAACGCGCCTTGCTGGTGCGGGTTTTCGCCGTAGCGCAGGTCCATGACCTTGACGAAATTGGCGTTGTGCTGGGCCGGGAAGGTCAGCGCGCTGCCGTCTTCGGCGATCGCCGAGAGGTGGTTGCTGATCGCGGCGTCGTACTGGGCGACGCGGTTGAATGCGGCGACCGACAGCGCGAAACGAGTCTTGGCGCTGAGCGCGCCGTCGCCGGCCTCGAGCTCGGCGAGGAGGCCGGCGTACTGGGCCGGGTCGGTCGCCACCGCGACGCGGGCGAAGTTCTTCGCCGCCGAACGCAGCATCGCCGGGCCGCCGATGTCGATGTTCTCGATGATGTCGTCGAAGCTGCAGGCCGGATCGGCCGCGACTTTCTCGAACGGATACAGGTTCAGCACCAGCAGGTCGATCGCGGCGATGCCGTGTTCGGCCATCACCGCATCGTCGGTGCCGGCGCGGCCGAGCAGGCCGCCGTGGACCAGCGGATGCAGGGTTTTGACGCGGCCGTCCATCATCTCCGGGAAGCCGGTGACCTCGGACACGTCGCGCACGGCCAGGCCGGCGTCGCGGATGGCCTTGGCGGTGCCGCCGGTGGAAAGCAGTTCGACTCCGCGCGCGGCCAGGGCCCGGGCGAGTTCGAGGAGACCGGTCTTGTCGGACACGGACAGCAGGGCGCGGCGGATTTTAACCGGCGTGCCGGGCAGGCGATCGGAGGTCATTCGGGGAGGCAGGGCAGCGGAAGGCGCGGGAATTATAGCCGCGCAGGGCCGGAAGCCGGCCGTTCATGCGGGGATGGACGCGGTTTCGGGCGGAGTGGCGATCTGCTGTCGCCGCTCCCTGCCTTTGGACGCGGCGCTGCCATCGTCCCGGCCAACGGCTAAGCTGATGCGCGACGGCCCATGCCGGGCAGTACGGAACGCACAGGGAATGGCATCGATCTACGCTTTGAAGGGGCGCTTCCAGGCGCTGCTGCGGCCGCTGGTGCGGCGCCTGCATGCGCTGGGGGTCAGCGCGAATCAGGTCACCGTCGCGGCGGGCGTGGTCTCGCTCGCGGTCGCGGCGGCGGTCGCCTGGGGCGCCGGCGCACGCCCCTGGCTGTTCGCGCTGTTGCCGCTGTGGATGTTCCTGCGCATGGCGATGAACGCCATCGACGGCATGCTCGCGCGCGAGTTCGGCCAGCAATCGCGCCTGGGCGCCTACCTCAACGAACTGTGCGATGTGGTGTCCGACAGCGCGCTGTATCTGTCGCTGTTGGCGGTGCCGGGCCTCGCCGCGGCGCCGTTGTTCGGGTTCGTGCTGCTGGCCGCGTTGACCGAATACGCCGGCGTGCTCGGCTCGATGGTCGGCGCGCCGCGCCGCTACGACGGGCCGATGGGCAAGAGCGACCGCGCCTTCGGCATCGGGCTGCTCGGCGTTCTGCTTGCCGGCGGCTGGGTGGGCGCGACGATTACGGAACTCGCGCTCGCCCTGATGGGTCTGATGTGCGTATGGACCGTGGTGCGCCGGGTGCGCGCCGGGTTGCGGCACGAGGCCGCGCCGGACCAGGCCGCGCCAGACCAGGTCGCGCCAGGCAAGGACGGGCAACGACAAGGAGAACAAGCATGAGGGAACATCAGGAACGCCAGTACTCGAGTTTCGACGATACCTCGCTGTTCTATCGCCACTGGCCGGCGACCGAAGCCGCGCCGGGACAGCCGCGCCGCGCGGTCGTGCTGCTGCACCGCGGCCACGAGCACTCCGGCCGGGTCGCCCATCTGGTCGGCGAGTTGAACCTCAACGACTGCGATTTCTTCGCCTGGGACGCGCGCGGCAACGGCCGCTCGCCGGGCGAGCGCGGCGATGCGCCGGGCTTTGAGGCCCTGGTCCGCGATCTCGATCGCTTCATCGCCCATATCGCCGAAGTCCATGGCATCGCCGTGGAGCAGATCGCGCTGGTCGCGCAGAGCGTCGGCGCGGTGGTCGCGGCGACCTGGGTCCACGACTACGCGCCGCGGCTGCGCGCGCTGGTGCTGGCCTCGCCGGCCTTCAAGGTCAAGCTGTACCTGCCGTGGGCGCGGCCGGGCCTGAAGCTGATGCAGAAGCTGCGGGGCAATTTCTTTGTCAACAGCTACGTCCAGCCGCAGTGGCTGAGCCACGACCCCGAACGCATCGCCAGCTATCGCAACGACCCGCTGATCGCACGGCCGATTTCGGTGCGGGTGTTGCTGGGCCTGTACGAGGCCGCCGACCGCATCGTCGCCGACGCCCAGGCGATCACGGTGCCGACCCAGTTGCTAGTGTCGGGCGCCGACTTCGTGGTGCATCGCGGGCCCCAGGACCGTTTCTACGAGCGTCTGGGTTCCAGCATCAAGCAGCGCCATCTGTTCGCGGACTTCTATCACGACACCCTCGGCGAAAAAGGCCGGGCCGCCGCGGTCAACCGCATTCGCAGCTTCGTCCAGGCGCGTTTCGCCGAGCCGCTGCGCCGCGCCGACCTGCTCGATGCGCACCGCCACGGGCCGAGTTTCGACGAGTCGGAGCGACTGTCCTGGCCGCCGCAGCGCTGGTCGCTGGCCGACCTGCGCTGGCGTTTCGTGCGCGCCGGCCTGCGTTTCGGCGGCCGGTTCTCCGAGGGCATCAAGCTCGGCATCGACACCGGTTTCGATTCCGGCAGCAGCCTGGACTACATCTATCGCAACCAGGCGCGCGGCAGCGGGCCGCTCGGCCGCATGATCGACCGCAACTATCTGCAGGCGATCGGCTGGCGCGGCATCCGCGTGCGCCGCACCCATCTGCACGAGCTGCTGCGCATCGCCATGCGCCGTTTGCGCGCGGCCGGCTTGCCGGTCGATGCGGTGGACATCGCCGCCGGTCACGGCCGCTATGCGCTGGAGGCGCTGGCCGGCGGCAGCGAACGCGCCGATTCGATCCGGCTGCGCGATTACAGCGAACTCAACGTCGACCAGGGCCGCGCCCTGATCGATGAGCTCGGCGCCGGCGCGATCGCGCGCTTCGACCAGGGCGATGCCTTCGATCGCAACGCCCTGGCGGCGCTGGACCCGCGCCCGACCCTGGCGGTGGTGTCGGGGCTGTACGAGTTGTTCCCCGACAACGAGCAGGTGCGGCGTTCGCTCGACGGCCTGGCCGCGGCGGTGCCGGCCGGCGGCTATCTGGTCTATACCGGCCAGCCCTGGCATCCGCAGCTCGAGTTCATCGCTCGCGCCCTCACCAGCCACCGCGGCGGCGAAGCCTGGGTGATGCGGCGCCGCAGCCAACAGGAGATGGACGACCTGGTCGCCGCGGCGGGCTTTCGCAAGATCGACCAGCGCATCGACGCCTGGGGCATCTTCACCGTATCGCTGGCGCAGCGGGTCGAGGCGTGACCGCGGCGCCAGCGCCGCGTCCTTGGGGACGGGCTGTGCTGTGGCTGGCGTTGCTGGGGCCGCTGTTCTTTCTCAGCTACGGCTACGCCAACTCGGTCGCGGCCTCGCGCGGCGCGGTGCCGCATATAGTCTTCGCCTGGGAGCAGGCGATTCCGTTCTGGGCCTGGACCATCGTGCCGTATTGGTCGATCGACCTGTTCTACGGCATCTCGCTGTTCGTCTGCCGCGACCGCCGCGAGCTGGATATCCAGGCGCTGCGCCTGTTGACCGCGCAAGCGATAGCGGTCGCTTGCTTCCTGCTGTGGCCTTTGCGCTACACCTTCGAACGTCCCGACAGCGACGGCCTGTTCGGCTGGTTGTTCGACGTGTTGCTGGGCTTCGACAAACCCTTCAACCAGGCGCCGTCCTTGCACATCGTGCTGCTGATCGTGTTGTGGGTGAGGTTCGCCCGGCACCTGCGCGGCGGCTGGCGCTGGCTGTTGCACGCGTGGTTCGCTTTGATCGGCGTGTCGGTGCTGACCACCTTCCAGCATCACTTCATCGATATTCCGACCGGCCTGCTCGCCGGCTGGTTGTGCGTGTGGCTGTGGCCCGAACGCGTCGCCGCCCCGTGGCGCGGCGCGGCGGTCGCGCGCGATCGGCAGCGTTGGCAGTTGGCGGCGGTTTACTGCGCCGGCGCGGCGGCGTGCGTGTTCGCGGCATGGTCGCTCGGCGGGGCGGCCTGGTGGCTGCTGTGGCCGGCCTGGTCGCTGGCGATGGTGGCCGCGAATTACGCGCTGTTCGGCGCCAACGGGTTCCAGAAGCGCGCCGACGGCCGCCTGAGCTTGGCGGCGCGCTGGCTGTATGCGCCTTACCTGCTCGGCGCCTGGCTCAATTCGCGCTGGTGGACGCGGCACGCGCCGCAACCGGTGGCGGTCGCAGGCGGCGTCTGGCTCGGCCGCCTGCCGGGCGCGGGCGAACGCGATCGGTTCGCCGCGGTCGTCGACTGCAGCGCCGAGTTGTCGCTGCCGGTATGGCGCGAGGGCGATGCGGTGCGGCCGATGCTGGATCTGGTCGCGCCGACGCCGGCGCAGCTGCGGCAGGCGGCGCAGGACATCGAGCGCCTGCGTCGGCGCGGGGAGGTCCTGGTCTGCTGCGCGCTGGGCTATTCGCGCAGCGCCGCGGCGATCGCGGCCTGGTTGCTGCTCAGCGGCCGCGCCGCCGATGTCGAGGCGGCCATCGCGGCCCTGCGC
>NZ_JBPKJP010000071.1:0-23092 GCF_051217035.1 Lysobacter sp. 1R34A | reverse complement strand
CGCCCGCATCGCGGTCGCCGTAGCCACCGCCCCGGCCCGGCGGTGAGCGTCCGCACACCGCCTGGCCGGGCCAGCCAGCGGGGGCGCGGGCGCGGGGCGCGACCGATTTCGCGACCCTGCAGCAATGGCTCGGCGAACGCCGCGAACTGGTCGACAAGCTGCGTCCGCGCGGCGGCGTCGCCGTGCCGACCTCGGCCATGGACACCGCCGAAGTGTTGTCGGCGCTGAGCCGGCTCAAGGACGAATCGCCGCGCGGCCAGCAGCCCCTGCGCAAGATCGCCGAACTGCGCCAGTCGCTGCTCGAACACAGCGAGCCGCCGCCGGGTACCGTCGCCACGCTGTCGCGCGACGACGGCGACGTGTTCGACCTGCTCGACATGCTCTACGACGAGATCGAGCAACGCCTGCGGGGCGACGTGGCGATCTCCACCCTGCTCAACCGCCTGCAGGCGCCCTTGCTGCACGCCGCGCTACAAGACCGCAGCCTGCTCGAACAGACCGAGCACCCAGCGCTGCAGTTGCTCAACACGGTCGCCGAAGCCGGCGCGCGCTGGACCCCGAGCGAAGACGTCGACCCGCAGCTGCACGAGCCGTTGCGCCAGGCGGTCGATCACGTGGTCGAGCATTACGACGCCGGCGCCGAGGTATTCGACACCGCCAACCTGCGCCTGCAGGAGCAATTGCAGAACCTCGCGCGCAAGGCCGAAGTGGCCGAGCGTCGCCACGTCGAGGCCGCGCGCGGCAAGGAAAAACTCGAAACCGCCAAGCGCCTGGCCGGCGAGGCGATCGAGCAACACACCCGAGAACAGCGTCTGCCGCGCTTCGTCCAGGCCTTGCTCAACCAGGCCTGGGCCGACGTGCTGACCCTGACCCTGCTGCGCCACGGCCCCGAATCCGAAGTCTGGCAGCGGCAATTGGAGACGACCCGCCAGATCGTCGCGGCCAACCGCGCCGGCGCCGATGCGCCGGTGCCGTGCGGGCTCGACGCCGACATCGAACACGCGCTGACCCAGGTCGGCTATCACGGCGACGATGCCCGGGCGATTTCGCGCCAGCTCACGGTCGGCCCCGCACTCGAGGACGATGCCGCCTCGCGCACCGAGCTGGCGATGAAGCTGCGCTCGCGCAGCCGTCTCGGCGAAGACGCCGGCCCGGCCCGTTCGACCCTGCCGGCGCGCAACGACGACGAACAGCGCTGCTGGGAACAGATCCGCCACCTGCCGTTCGGCACCTGGTTCGAATTCGTGCAGAACCAGCAGGGCGATGCGGTGCGCCGGCGCCTGTCCTGGTTCAGCCCGGTCACCGACAACGCCTTGTTCGTCAATCAGCGCGGCCAGCGCGTCGGCGAACAATCGCTCGACAGTCTCGCCCGGATGATGGCGCGCGGCCAGGCGCGGGTGGTCGTCGAAGAGCGCAGCCGCCTGGTCGATCGCGCCTGGCACGCCGCGCTCGACGTGCTGCGCGGTTTCGGCGGCAAGCACGCGGGCGACCCGGCCGGTGTATGAGAACCCAGGCATGAACGAAGAATTCCGCCGCACCCGTCGCCGCCGCCTCGCCGAGACCGTGCAGGTCGTCGACACCATGACCGAAACCGTGATCGGCCACCTCGGCAATCTGTCCGAGACCGGCATGATGTTGATCGCCAACACGCCGCTGGTCGACGACGCGCTGTACCAACTGCGTTTCAACCTGCGCGACGCGCCCCAGCACACCTCGCCGATCGAAGTCGGCGCGCACCTGCTGTGGCAGGACCGCGCCAGCGTGCCCGGCCAGACCTGGACCGGCTTTCGCTTCATCGCCATGCCCGAAGACGGCATGCAGCACCTGCGCCAGTGGCTGGACCTGCCCGGCGGGAGTTACGAGTAAACCCGAGGACGCGGAGGCGTCGCCGGTTCAGGGCCTGGCGCGGCGCCCCGAGCAGAGGCGCGGCGTCGCCGCGAGCCCGCTCGCGCAAATCCGCCCTCGCGAAATTGCGGCAAAATGGGGCGGTTTCCTCCAGGCCAGGCCCGCAATGAACGCTTCCGCCCGCATCGCCGATCCCTCCGCGCCCGATACCCACGCCCTGTACCGGCAGCACTTCGCCGAGTTGCAGCGCCGCTGCGAGCAGGCGCTGGAACGCGGCGGGTTCGATCACCTGGTGGTGCCGAGCGGCAACCTGCATTACCAGGTCTTCGACGACCGAGATTACCCGTATGCGGTGAACCCGCAGTTCAAGGCCTGGGTACCGCTGACCCGAAACCCCGGCAGCTGGCTGGTGGCGACGCCGGGCCACAAGCCGAAGGTGATCTACCTGCAGCCGTTCGACTACTGGCACGTCGTGCCGCAGGCGCCGAGCGGCTGGTGGGTCGAGCACTTCGACGTGATCGTGATCCGCCAGCCCGAGGAAGCGCTTGCGCACCTGCCCCGGGACCCGGCGCGCTGCGCCATTCTCGGCGAGGCGCAGAGCGCGCTCGGGGTCGGCAGCGAGCGAGCCTTCGTGCCGAACAATCCGGCGGCGGTGGTCGATTACCTCGAATACCACCGAGCCTACAAGACCGCCTACGAGGTGGCGATGATGCGCGAGGCCACCCGCAAGGGCGTGCGCGCGCACCGCGCCGCCGAGGCCGCGTTCCGCGCCGGCAAGAGCGAATTCGACATTCACCTGGCTTACTGCGGCGCCGCGCGCCAGGACGCGAACGAACTGCCCTACGGCAACATCGTCGCCCTCAATCAGCACGGCGCGGTGCTGCACTACATGGAGCTCGACCGCGAAGCGCCGGCGCAGTCGCGCAGCTTCCTGATCGACGCCGGCGCCAGCCACCACGGCTACGCCTGCGACATCACCCGCACCTATGCCGCCGACGGCGGCGACTTCCAGGCCCTGATCGACGCCGTCGACGCCGCGCAGTTGAAGATGTGCGATCAGGTCCGCGCCGGCACCGACTACAAGCGCATCCACCTCGACGCCCACCTGGCCCTGGCCGGCATCCTCAAGGACGCCGGCGTGCTCAGGATTTCGCCGGAGGCCGCGGTCGAGACCGGCGTCAGCAGCGTGTTCTTCCCGCACGGCATCGGCCATGGCATCGGCCTGCAGGTGCACGACGTCGCCGGCTTCGCCGCCTCCGACCGCGGCGGGCGCATCGACAAGCCCGCCGGCCATCCCTACTTGCGCATGACCCGGGTGCTCGAACCCGGCATGGCGGTGACGATCGAACCGGGCCTGTACTTCGTCGACCTGCTGCTCGACGGCCTCAGACAGGGTGAACACGCCGGCAGCGTCGACTGGGCCCGCATCGAACAGTTCCGTCCCTACGGCGGCATCCGCATCGAAGACGACGTGGTCTGCACCGACGCCGCGCCGGTCAACCTGACCCGCGACGGATTCGCGGAAGCGTCCTGAGCGGCGTGCGCATCCTGTTCGTCTGCAGCCAGAACAAACTGCGCAGCCCGACCGCCGAACAGGTCTTCGCCGCGCGCGCCGACCTCGACGTCGCCTCGGCCGGCCTCAACCACGACGCCGAGCAGCCGCTCGGCGCCGAACAGGTGCAATGGGCGCAGCTGATCTTCGTGATGGAGAAGGCCCAGCGCAGCAAACTGCAACGCAAGTTCCGCGCGCAGTTGCGCGGCAAGCGCGTGGTCTGCCTGGATATTCCGGACGAGTACGAGTACATGGCGCCGGAGCTGGTGGCATTGTTGTTGGCGCGGGTGCCGCGGCACCTGTGAGGGACGCATAACCTGGCCATTGCCATTGCCATTGCCATTGCCATTGCCGTTGCCGTTGCCGTTGCCGTTGCCGTTGCCGAGATTTTGATTGCTCTGCTTTGCTGCTCTGCTTTGCTGCTGTGCCTTGCTGCTTTGTTCTGCTGCTTTGCCGGTCGATTGAAGACCCGGAGGGAGGCCCGCAGGGATGCGGGCCGTGCGCAAGCAAGCCAGGGATGGCCTGTCTGGAGCATCCCGGCGTCGGCATCGATCGTGCGGGCTTGTGCCCTTGCAGGGAGAAGCACTTTTCTTTGGTGACTTTCTTTTGTTGCTTTGGACGAGAAAGTTACCCGCACCCTTTAGGGGGCGGAAGCTTTGCTATTGATGCTGCTTCACCGCCTCACGGCCGGTGACGCAGCGACCGGAAACGGCGCGGTCGCGATTTGCGTCGCTCCTACCCTGACGGGCTGCCGCCGGCATCGGCGCAAGATTGAGGCGTCGCGGTCGCGACTCACGTCGCTCCTACAGGGATGGTTTCGCGGCATTGCATTGCTGCGTTTGGCCTTTGTAGGAGCGACGTAAGTCGCGACCACGGGATGCGCAAAGACAACAAGGCCACCATCATTCATCGAAGCGGCGCGCGCTTCTGCCAGGGCAGGAACGGCGCAAGCCGCGACATCGTCGCTGCGTTTTCGCGGCGTCTCTCTGAAGCAGGATCAAGATCAAGATCAAAGATCAAACCCAAAGCTTCTGCCACTAAAGCGGCGGGTTACTTTCTTTGTCATAAGCAACAAAAGAAAGGTAACCAAAGAAGTTGCTTTTTCTTGAATCACAAGCCCGCACGAGCGGTGCTTTCGCAGGGATCTACATACGGGACTTCCCTGTCCCGATGAAAAACGGCCCGCGTCCCTGCGCGCCGCCCTTTGGGTCTTCTATGGCCTTCGCCAGTGCGACGCCGCGCAAGTAACAACAACAGCGATAGCGATAGCGAGCTACAGAATCTTCATGCAATGGAGCGTCCGTGCGAACGGCAATGGCATGGAAGATGCCTCACCAATCTCGCAACTCACACGACCGCCCATCCCTCACCACACCTTGAACACCCTCCCACTCTGTATCCCCTCCACGCTGCGCTGGTACGCCAGCGCCGCGCGCGCGGCCGTCACCGGTTCGAATCCCGGAAAGAACGATCCATACGCCTCCCAGGACTCGCTCAGTACGTTCGGGCTGACCGCGTTGATGCGCAGGCCGCGCTGCAGTTCGAAGGCGGCGCCGCGGACGAAGCCTTCGATGGCGGTGTTGACGGCGCTGGCATTGGCGCCGGCACGGATCGGTTCTTCGGCGACGATGCCGGTGGTCAGGGTGATCGAACCGCCATCGCTGAGGTGGTGCTGGCCCAGCAGGGCCAGGCGCACCTGGCCGAGCAGTTTGTCGTTGAGGCCCACGGCGAAATCGGCCGGGCGCATCGATTCGAGCGGGCCGAAATGCAACACGCCGGCGGTGGAGACGATGGCGTCGAGTTTGCCGGTGCGGCGGAACAGTGCCTCGACGCTGGCGTCGTCGGTGATGTCGACCGGGTAGTCGGCGCTGCTGCGGCCGGCGGCCAGGATCTCGTGCTGCGAGGCGAGGCGTTCGGCCACGGCGCGGCCCAGGGTGCCGCTGGCGCCGACGATCAGGATCTTCATGTGGGTTCCATAACGGGAGACAGGCGGCCAGTCTGCTCGCCGCGGCCTCGACGGTGAATGCGCTAGGATTTCGGGCTCCCCTAACCGCGGGTTAGCCCTTTGGACAAGCTGCGCAGCATGGCCGTGTTCGTCGCGGTCGCCGACACCGGCAGTTTCGCCGCCGCGGCCCAGGCACAGGACCTGTCGGCCGTGATGGTCGGCAAGCACATCCGCCAGTTGGAGGAGCACCTCGGCGCCCGCCTGCTGCAGCGCGATACCCGCAAACAGCGCCTGACCGAGGTCGGCGCGAGCTTTCTCGAGGATTGCCGGCACATCCTCGACCAGGTCCGCCATGCCGAGTCGGTCGCCGAACGCCTGCGCCACGACGGCCAACCGAGCGGATGCCTGCGGGTCACCGCGCCGGTCACCCTTGGCGGGAACGCGGTCGCGACGGTGGTGACGGAGTTCCTGCAACTCCACCCCGAGGTCTCGGTCGAACTGGTGCTGAGCGACCGCATGTCGGACCTGATCGCCGAGGCCTTCGACGTGGCGATCCGGATCGGGCCGCTGCCGGACTCGGACCATCTGGTCGCGCGGCCGCTGCGTCCGTACCGGATGATCGTATGCGCCTCGCCCGAGTATCTGCGCAAGCACGGCAGGCCGGGCGATCCGCGCGAACTGTCCGGCCACAGTTGCCTCAATCATCTGCTGTGGAACCGCGACGCCGGCTGGCGCTTCGAGCGCATCGCCGCCGAACCGCTGCGGCTGCGCGGGCGCTTCGCCTCCAATAACGGCGAGGCCTTGCGGCGCGCGGCGGTGGCCGGTTGCGGCATCGTCCTGCAACCCGAAGTGCTGCTGGCCGACGACCTCGCCGCGGGCCGGCTGCTGCCGCTGTTCGCCGAGCAACTGCCGCCGCCGCGGCCGGTACATCTGCTGTACCCGCGCGACCGCCAGCCTTTGCCGAAGCTCAGCCGTTTCGTCGACCTGGTGCTCGAACGCATGGGCCCGGCGACGTAGCGCTCAGCTCGCCTTCCACCCGGCCCGAGCTTTCGCCTGCGATTCATCGCGCACGGCGGCTGATGCACTGAAAACACGCGACCGCCAGCTATTGCTGTTGCTGTTGCTGTTGCCGTTGCCGTTGCCGTTGCCGCGCGATTTTGCGGTTGCTTTGCGTAGCCGAGCACTCGCAAAGTCTAAAGAAGACCCGGAGGGCGGCCCGCAGGGATGCGGGCCGTTTTTCATCGGGACAGGGAGGTCCCGTATGAAAAATCACCGCGGATGCATCGAACGCGCGGGCTTGTGATTCAAACAAAGCATTTTTCTTTGGTTACCTTTCTTTTGTTGCTTTAGACAAAAGAAAGTAACCCGCCGCTTTAGTGGCGGAAGCTTTGGGTTTGATCTTGATCTTGATCTTGATCGATTAGACGAAAGAGGCGCCGCAAGACCGTAACGACGCAGTCGCGGCTTGCGCCGCTCCTACCCTGGCGCGAGCACGCCGCCTCGGCGAACGGCGACGGCCCCGTCATCTCTGCGCGTTCGCGTCGCGACTCACGTCGCTCCTACAAGGGCACACCCGAAGACGACGCGACATTGGGACATGGCGGTCGCGGCTTGCGCCGCTCCTACCCTGGCGCGAGCACTCCGCCTCGGCGAACGGCGACGGGCCCGTCATCCCTGCGCGTTGCGGTCGCGACTCACGTCGCTCCTACAGGGGCACACCCGAAGACGACACGACATTGGGACATGGCGGTCGCGGCTTGCGCCGCTCCTACCCTGGCGCGAGCACACCGCCTCGGCGAACGGCGACGGCCCCCGTCATCTCTGCGCGTTCTCGGTCGCGACTCACGTCGCTCCTACAGGGGCACACCCGAAGACGACGCGACATTGGGACATGGCGGTCGCGGCTTGCGCCGCTCCTACCATGGCGCGAGCACGCCGCCTCGGCGAACGGCGACGGCCCCGTCATCCCTGCGCGTTCTCGGTCGCGACTCACGTCGCTCCTACAGGGGCACACCCGAAGACGACGCGACATTGGGACCTGACGGTCGCGGCTTGCGCCGCTCCTACCCTGGCGCAAGCACACCGCCTCGGCGAACGGCGGCGGCCCCGTCATCTCTGCGCGTCGCGGTCGCGACTCGCGTCGCTCCTACAGGGGCACACCCGAAGACGACGCGACATTGGGACCTGGCGGTCGCGGCTTGCGCCGCTCCTACCCTGGCGCAAGCACACCGCCTCGGCGAACGGCGGCGGCCCCGTCATCTCTGCGCGTTCGCGGTCGCGGCGCGCGCCGCTTAGACGAATGACGGTAGCCTCGGCATCTCTGGGTGTCCCTTGTCGCGACTCACGTCGCGCCTGCAGGGATGGATTCGTGGCGACGGCGCTCACCGCGCCATCAAGGCCTCGATCTCGTCGGCGCTGCGCGCGAGCCGGCCGGTCAGCACCTGGTGGCCGCCCTTGGTGATCAGCACGTCGTCTTCGGTGCGAATGCCGATGCCGCGCCATTTCGGGTCGACGCTGCTGTCGTCGGGCGACACGTACAGGCCGGGCTCGATGGTGAACACCATGCCCGGTTCGAGCAGGCGCGACTCGCCGTCGAGGCGGTATTCGCCGACGTCGTGCACGTCCATGCCGAGCCAATGCCCGGTCTTGTGCCGATAGAAGCGCTTGTAATGGCCTTCGGCAAGGTTCTTTTCCAGCTTGCCCTTGAGCAGGCCGAGCCGCAGCAGGCCCTCGGTCAGGGTCTCGACCGCGGCCAGGTGGCCGGCCTCGTAAGCCACGCCGGGGCGGGCCTGGGCCAGGGCCGCGGCCTGGGCGGCGCCGACCAGGTCGTGCAGCGCGCGCTGCGGCGCGCTGAAACGGCCGTTGACCGGAAACGTGCGGGTGATATCGGCGGCGTAGCCCCGGTACTCGGCGCCGGCGTCGATCAGCACCAGGTCGCCGTCCCGCGACGCCGCGCTGTTGGCGCGGTAGTGCAGCACACAGGCATTACTGCCGGCACCGACGATGCTGCCGTAAGCCGGTTCGGCATCGTGGCGGCGGAACACGCATTCGATTTCGGCCTGCAACTCGTACTCGCGCATGCCGGGCCGGGCCGCCCGCATGGCCGCCTCGTGGGCCAGCACGCTGATGTCGGCGGCGCGCTGCATGAAGCGCAACTCGTCGCGGTCCTTGAACAGGCGCAGCTCGTCGAGCAGATGCCCCAGTTCGAGGAACTCGTGCGGGGGCTGCGCGCCCTGGCGCACCATCGCGCGCACCCGGTTGAGCCAGCCGATCAGCTTGAGGTCGAACTCGGCGTCGCGGCCGAAGTGGTAGTAGACCCGCGAGCGGCCTTCGAGCAGCCCCGGCAGGATGTCGTCGAGATCGGTGATCGGATAGGCGTCGTCGAGCCCGAACGCCTCGACCGCGCCTTCCGGGCCGTAGCGTGGGCCGTCCCAGGCCTCGCGTTCGCGGTCGCGCTCGCGGCAGAACAGCAAGGTCTCGCCATGGCGCCGGCCCGGCACCAGCACCAGCACCGATTCGGGCTCGGGGAAACCGGTCAGGTAGCTGAGGTCGGAATCCTGGCGGAACGGGTAATGGGTGTCGCGACTGCGGATGTGCTCGTTGGCCGAGGGCACGATCACGATCGCCTCGTCGCCGGCCATCGCCATCAACTGCTTGCGCCGGCGGACATAGGCCTTCGCCGGCATCGTCAGCGCCGCGTTCATCTCAGTTCAACCGATGCCGATGCTGCGCCGCCATCGCCACGTCGCCGTGCAACAACAGCGCGACGATGCGCACGAACTCCTCGATCTCGGTCAAGGCTTCTTCGTCGTCCTCGTCGCCGTCGTCCTGCGGCGAGGCCGCCGCCAGGCGGGCCAGGTCGCCGAGCGCTTCGCGGCTTTCCTCCGACAACGAGGAGGCCTCGCCGGCGGCGAGACCGAAGCCGGCGAGGAAGCCGCGGCACCAGTCGAACAGGGCGCCGCTGCGCTCGGACAGCGGCGCTTCGCCGTCGGGCAGCAGCAGGTCGAAGCCGAAGCTGCGGTCGCCGAGCTGCGAGGCGCTGGCGCCGCGCAGGCGATCGAGCGCGCCGTTCTCGGCCGGGGTGGCGACGGCCGGGTCGGCCAGCACGCGCGCCGGCCAGTCGCGTACCGAGGCGCCGCCGCCGGCGAGCCAGCCGCACAAGGCGCCATGCAGTTCGGAAGCGGAAGCGCCGAGCGAGAGCGTGCGGCTCTCGGCGTCGACATCGGACAACAGGGGCAGTTCGATCGCGGCCACAGGCATCAAGTCGTGAGGGTTGCCGCAGTTTAGCAATGCCGGGCGAATGCGGGCGGCATGAAGAAAACCGCGGGATCCCGTCCTGTCCGGCGATTCGAGTCCGTAGTGCTTGTTGCCGCAACGGACGCCTGCCTAAACTGCGGGCTCTCGCGCTTCACGCCACGGTGTCCGTGCGTTCCTTTTCCCCTGTCGCCCTGTTGACCGCCGGTCTGATCGCCTTGCTCCTGTGCATGGCGGCGCTGCCCCGGCGTGCCGAGGCGGCCACGCGGGACTTCTATTTCTCGCGCCTGGGCAGCGAGCTCGGTCTCAGCCAGAACTCGGTCACCGCCTTCACCCAGGACGCGCACGGCTTCATCTGGGTCGGTACCCAGGGCGGCCTGCACCGCTACGACGGCCAGCGCTACGTGCCGTATCGCCACGACCCGCGCGACCCGGCCAGCCTGCCCGACAGCTACGTCACCGCGCTCGCCCTCGACGGCCAGCGCGCGATCTGGATCGGCACCCATTCCGAATACCTGGCCCGGCTCGACCTGGCCAGCGGCGCGATCCACCGCTACCAGCCGCCGGATTCTCAGGCCGGTCGCCAGGTCGTCTCGCTGCTGCCGTGGCGCGACTCGCTGCTGATCGGCACCCTGGCCGGCCTCGAGCGCATGGACCCGCGCAGCGGCGCGCGCGAACTGCTGCTGGCCCTGCCCAGCGAGCTGAGCCGGCAATCGCCATGGCAGGAGCTCGCCCTCGCCCGCGACGGCACCGCCTGGTTCGCCAGCGCGGCCGGCCTGTACCGGATCCTGCCGAGCGGCAAGATCGAACGGATCGGCGCCGCCCAGGTGCTGCGCAGCGTATTGATCGACCGGCGCGGCCGGCTCTGGGCCGGCGGCGTCGACGGCCTGTACCGGCTCGACGGCCACACCGGCATCCTGGTCAAGGTCGAAGACGAAGCCCTGGCGACGCTGCGCGATGCGCGCGCCCTGATCGAGGCGCCGGACCACCGGATCTGGATCTCGGGCTTCGGCAATGGCCTGTACCGCCACGACCCCGAAACCGGGCACTCGCAGCGCGTGCACGCCGAGCCCGGGGTCGAGGCCACCCTGCCCGAGGACACGATCGAAGCGCTGATGATCGACCACGGCGGCCTGCTCTGGGCCGGCGGTCAGTACCGCGGCGTCGCCGTCGCCGACCCGCGCGGCACCCGCTTCAGCTACGTCCTCGACCTGGACGAGGACCGCACCGGCGCGGGCGCTTCCGACGCCAGCATCCGCAGCCTGGCCCAGGACGACCTCGGCGCGATCTGGATCGGCACCGACAACGGTCACCTGCGCCGCTACGACCTGGCTGCCGACCGCTTCCAGGACATGACTTCGCTGTTGCCGGCCAACGCCGGCGCGCGCCGCATCGCCGCGATCGCCCGCGAACCCTGTCCCGAGGCCGACAACCCCAATCCGCCCGACCCGCTGCCGCCGACCCGGCTGTGGCTCGCGACCGGCCAGGGCCTGCTGCGGCTGGACCCGGCCACCCGCCGGGTCGAGAGCGTCGATCTGCGCGGCTACCGCGACGTCGCCCTGCGTTCGCTGGCCTTCGCCCGCGACGGCAGTCTGTGGCTCGGCAGCGACGACCTCGGCGCCCTGCACTACCTGCCCGAGACCGGCGCCCTGGTCCGCTACGCCTATCGCGAAGGCGATTCCAAGGGCCTGAGCCATCCGCGCGTCAACGCCGTGCTCGAAGACACCAAGGGCCGGGTCTGGTTCGGCACCGGCGACGGCCTCGACCTGCTCGACCCGGCCACCGGCTACTTGCGCCACTACCGCCACGCCACCGACGAGGCCGACAGCCTGCCGGGCAACTTCGTCCGCGCCGTGCACCAGTCCGCCGACGGCTCGATCTGGGTCGGCACACAGGCCGGCCTCAGCCGGGTGGTCGAACACAGCGACGGACGGATCCGCTTCGAACACCCGCTGGCCGAGGTGCTCGGCGACCATCCGGTGCCGGTGGTGTTCTCGATCGCCGAACGCCCCTCCGGCCGCCTCTGGCTCGGCACCGACGCCGGCATCCTGCGCTTCGACAGCGGCGCCTCGCTGGTCCGCCGTTACGGCCTGGCGGACGGCCTGCAGGATCTGGAATTCAACGCTGGCGCGGTCGACATCCTGGCCGACGGCCGGATCGCCTTCGGCGGCGTGCGCGGCCTCAATCTGTTCGACCCGGCGCGCATCGCCGACTCGCGCTACACTCCGCCGGTGCGCCTGCTCGGGGCCTGGATCGGGTCCGACACCAGCGCCGGTTCGAGCACCCTGTGGCAGTCCACGCGGCTGGAGATCCCCAACGACGCCGGCATCCTGCGCCTGCGCATCGGCGCGCTGGACTACGGCCCCAACAGCGGCATCCGCTATCGCTACCGCATGGACGGTTTCGATCGCGACTGGATCGACAACGGCCCGCGCCAGGACATCACCTACACCCGCTTGCCGCCCGGCCGTTACGTGTTCCGCGCCCAGTCGACCAACCGCGACGGGGTCTGGAACACCCAGGAGCTGCGCATCCCGGTCGGCGTCGATCCGCCGCTGTGGCGGCATCCGCTGGCGATCGCCCTGGCGGCCCTGGCCGCGCTCGGCCTGGCCCTGAGTTTCGGCTGGCGCTGGCACGTCGCGCGCCAGCGCGAACGCGGCTATTTCGCCCAGATCCGCGAACGCGAAGAACGCCTCAAGCTCGCCCTGTGGGCCTCCGGCGAGCAGTTCTGGGACTACGACCTGAAGCGGCGCGAGCTGCACCGCATGCGGGTCGACGACCACAACCCGCAGTCGCCGGAGATCGGCGTGCAAGCCGACATCGCCGACGACCACGAGATCCACCCCGACGACCTGGGCCGGGTCACCGAGCTGCTGCGCAAACACCTCAAGGGCGACGCCGCGCTGTTCCTGTCCGAACACCGCATGCGCACGCCGAAGGGCGAATGGGGCTGGGTGCGGGCCCGCGGCCGGGTGGTCGAACGCGACGCCGAAGGCCTGCCGGTGCGCGTTGCGGGCACCGGCCGCGACGTCACCGCGGTGCGCAGCGCCGAACGCGAACGGCGCATTTCCAGCGAAGTGCTGCGCTCGATGGCCGAGGCGGTCGCGGTGTTCGACCGCGACTTCGTATTCGTCTCGATCAACCCGGCGTTCTCGCGCATGACCGGCTACCCCGAGAACGAAGTGATCGGCCAGACCACCGGCCTGCTCGACAGCCGCCAGCACGATCCCGAGTTCTACAGCGACATGCGCGACGAGCTGCAGCGCAGCGGCCGCTGGTCGGGCGAGATCTGGCAGCAGCGCAAGGACGGCAACGAATTCCTGTGCTGGCTGCAGGCCAGCATCGTGCTCGACAGCAGCGGCCAGCGCGGCCATTACGTCGCGGTGCTGACCGACATCACCGACCAGAAGCGCGCCGAGCAGGAACTGCGCTATCTGGCCAACTACGACACCCTGACCAGCCTGCCCAACCGCACCCTGCTGTCGGAGCGGCTGTCGCGGGCGATCGTGCGGGCGCGCCGCCACGGCCATCGCATCGCGCTGCTGTTCCTCGACCTGGACCGCTTCAAGGACATCAACGATTCGCTGGGCCACGCCGCCGGCGACCGCATCCTGCGCGCCGCCGCGGTGCGCCTGCAGGAAACCGTCGGCGCCGAGCACACCGTGGCGCGCCTGGGCGGCGACGAGTTCACCGTGGTGCTGGAAAACCTGGAGACGCCTGAACAGGCCGAGGACGTCGCCCGGCGCCTGATCAAGGCCTTCGAGGCGCCGCTGGATTTCGACGAACGCCACGACGTGGCGATCTCGCCGTCGATCGGCATCAGCCTCTACCCCGACCACGCCCAGGTCCCCACCGACCTGCTCAAGCACGCCGACACCGCGATGTACCAGGCCAAGGCGGCCGGCCGGCGCACCTTCATGCGCTACACCGAGGCGATGGACATCGAGATCCGCCAGCGCGCGACGATCTCGGCGGCGCTGCGCAAGGTGCTGGACCGCAACGAGCTGCGCCTGGTGTTCCAGCCGCGGCTGTCGCTGCCGGAAGCGCGCATCACCGGGGTCGAGGCGCTGCTGCGCTGGAACAGCGCCGAGTACGGCAACATCCCGCCCTCGCAGTTCATCCCGCTGGCCGAGGAAAGCGGGCTGATCCTGGAGATCGGCGAGTGGGCGATGCGCGAGGCGTGCAGCCGCCTGCGCCAGTGGCGCCAGCAGGGACTCGACCAGTTGTCGATCTCGGTCAACGTCTCGGCGATCCAGTTGCTGCGCGGCGACCTGCCGAAGATGGTCGCGCGCGCCCTCAGCGAAAGCGGCATCCCGCCGTGGCGGCTGGAGCTGGAACTGACCGAAAGCGTGATCATGGCCAACGCCGCGCACACCTCCAACACCATGCAGGCCCTGCGCGAACTCGGCGTGGCCCTGGCGGTCGACGACTTCGGCACCGGTTACTCCTCGCTCGCCTACCTCAAGCGCCTGCCGATCAATACCCTGAAGATCGACAAGGAGTTCATCGGCGACCTGACCCGCGACCCCGACGACGAGGCGATCACCAGCACCGTCATCACCATGGCCCACTCGCTGGGCCTGAACGTGGTCGCCGAGGGCGTCGAACTGGAAGAGCAGATGGAGTTCCTGCTCGCCCACGGTTGCGACGAGATCCAGGGCTACTGGCTGGCCCGGCCGCTCGAAGCCGACGACTGCCTGGCGTTCATCCAGCAATGGCAACCGCCGCTGAGCGTGCGCGCGGCGCGTTGACCGCCTGGGGTCGGGACTCGGGACTCGGGACTCGGGACTCGGGGATCGGGAATTGGGGATCGGGAATCGGGAATTGGGAATTGGGAATTGGGAATTGGGTGTCGGGAGCGGGAGCGGGATTCCTGGCCTTCAGGGTAGCGGCAGCCCCGGCCGCGACCGCGTCGCATCGCCCCCCATTCCGTATCCGGCCCGCCCTGGCGCCGCCCTAAAGCCGCCATCGACCCGACAACGCCCGACCGAGTCCCAAGTCCCAAGTCCCGAGTCCCGGCTGCCGACTCCCGATCCGGCACCGCCTTGACCGCCCCCGCCCCGGCCTGCCATCGTGCCGGGATGGATCGCACCGAACTCATCACCGAACTGCAGTCGCTGCTGACCCGCGTCGACGAACTCGGCGATCGCGTGCGCCGTCTCAGCGAAGAGAACCGCAGCCTGCGCCAACAGCAGGAACAACTGGTCGGCGAGCGCTCGGCGCTGCTGGCCAAGAACGAGCAGGCCCGCACCCGCGTCGAGGCCATGATCGCGCGACTGAAGTCGCTGGAGCAGCACACGTGAATCCGAACCGATGAGCACGACCAGCGAAGCCGTCAGCATCCGCCTGCTCGACCGCGAATACACCGTCGGCTGCGAGCCGTCCGAGCGCGACGACCTGCTCGCCGCCGCGCGCATGCTCGACAGCAAGATGCGCGAAATCCGCGGCAGCAACCGCATGGCCGCGCTCGACCGCGTCGCCGTGCTCGCCGCGCTCAACTTCGCCCACGAACTGCAACAGCTGCGCGGCGACGGCGATAACCGCGATCGCGAACTCTCGCGCACCCTCGACGAACTGCATCGCAAGCTCGACAGCCTGTTCGACGCGGCGATCCGCTGATTCGCCGATTCGCCGATTTTTCCCTGAATCTGGGGGCGTTAGCCGTCCTCGACTGCCGTCGCTGGCAACCCCGCCTCCGGCTCGGCTGCATCTGCGGCGTCGCAGCCACTGCGATTAGTGTGGCCGCCGTCGCAACCGGTTATTGCCCGTCAGCGCCGTTGTCGCATCCGACCCCGTTCATCCGCGTTCGCGGAGCGTTCAAGCGCATGAACCGCAACGCAGCGTCGCCGACGAGCGGGCCCGCTGCGGGCGGCGCGCGCGCTATACTTCGCGCACGTCCTCTGCTGTGCCCGACGGCGTGCGCAAACATTCGCCTTGTCCCTTAATTACGACCGCGGGGGCGCAACGGGAATCCGGAGTGCAAGTCCGCCTCGCAGCGGGAAGCCCGAAGATCTCCAAGCGTCCCCACTTGAACCCCGGGTTCAAGGTCGTTTCGCACGCATCGGCATTGGCGGAGGACTACTCATCCCGGAGCGGGCGCGACGTCACGAAAGTGACTCGCGCCCGTTGCCTTGTCCGGAGCGTCCGCGCTTCCGCTTTCCCCCAGGACCCCGCGCCGAATGACGGTTGACCGTACGACGCTGCGCCGCGAACTGCGCGCGCAACGCCGCAATCTCGCCGCGCCCGCGCGCATCGCCGCCGCCGAATCCCTGGCCGCCCGCCTGCTGGCGCTGCCGTTCGCGCCCGACACCGGCTATGTGGCCGGCTACTGGGCCATGGACGGCGAGATCGCCCTGCACGCCTGGCAATTGCGCCTGCCGCCGGGTTGCGTGTACTGCCTGCCGGTGCTGCACGAAGACCAGCGCCTGCGCTTCGCGCCCTGGCGCCCGGGCGACGCCCTGGTCGCCAACCGCTTCGGCATACCCGAGCCCGACGTCAGCCCCAGCTCGCTGCTCGAGCCTGAACAGATGAGCCTGGTGGTGCTGCCGCTGGTCGGCTTCGACCCGCGCGGCCACCGGCTCGGCATGGGAGGCGGCTGGTACGATCGCAGCTTCGCGTTCCGCCAGACCCGCCCGGCCCCGCCGTGGCTGGCCGGCGCCGCGTTCGAACTGCAACGCATCGATGCGCTCGACAACGCCGATTGGGACGTCGCTCTCGATGCGGTCTGTACGGAGGTCCAGACTCTGGATTGCCGTTCCCCCCTGTTCGTCTGACCGTTGAGCACCGCATGACCGCACGCCGCCGCTATTGGCTGATGAAGTCCGAACCGGACACGTTTTCGATCGACGACCTGCAACGCGTGGGGACCGAGCCCTGGAACGGCGTGCGCAATTACCAAGCGCGCAATTACATGCGCGACGGGATGAAGGTCGGCGATGGCGTGTTGTTCTATCACTCCAATACCGCCGTGCCGGGCATCGCCGGCCTCGCCACCATCGCCAGCGAAGCCTATCCGGACCCGACCCAGTTCGACGCCAAGTCCGATTACTACGACGGCAAGAGCTCGCGCGAAGACCCGCGCTGGCTGCTCGTGGACGTCGCCTTCGAACGCAAGTTCGAGCGAGTGATCCCGCTCGACGAGATCAAGGCCCGCGCCGACGATCTCGGCGAAGACTTCGCCCTGACCCGCCGTGGCAACCGCTTGTCGGTGCTGCCGGTCACCGCGGCGCAGTGGAAGCTGTTGTTGTCGATGGAGTAAGGGGGGCTCGGGACTCGGGATCGGGATCGGGATCGGGATCGGGACTCGGGACTCGGGACTCGGGACTCGGGACTCGGGACTCGGGACTCGCAAAGCCTGTGCCGGCCTCGCTACATCCGCAACTCATTCGTAACGCCGCGGTGGTTCGAGTCATGGAGATTCAATCATCCACACTGTCGCTACTTCAAAACCAGACCTCGAGTCCCGAGTCCCCGAACACCAAACCACAAGCCCTGATCCCATGTCCGAAGCAAAACGCCTGGCCGGCGAAAAAGCCATCGACTACATCGAAGACGGCATGATCGTCGGCGTAGGCACCGGTTCCACCGTCGCGTTCTTCATCGAGGCGTTGGGCCGGCACAAGGAGCGCATCAAGGGCGCGGTATCGAGCTCCGAGCAGAGCACCGCGCGCCTGCGCGCGCTCGGCATCGAGGTGCTCGACCTCAACGCCACCGGACCGCTGTCGCTGTACGTCGACGGCGCCGACGAATGCGATCCGCACAAACGCCTGATCAAGGGCGGCGGCGCCGCGCTGACCCGCGAGAAGATCATCGCCGAGGCCAGCGCGAAGTTCGTCTGCATCGTCGATCCGGCCAAGCGCGTCGACGTGCTCGGCCGCTTCCCGCTGCCGGTCGAGGTCGTGCCGATGGCGCGCAGCCTGGTCGCACGCGAGATCCTGGCGATGACCCGCGGCCAGCCGGTGTGGCGCCAGGACGCCAACGGCGCCGGCGTGGTCACCGACAACGGCAATGCGATCCTCGACATCCACGGCCTGGCGATCACCGACCCGGTGGCGCTGGAATCGGCGATCAACCAGATCCCCGGCGTGGTCAGCGTCGGCCTGTTCGCGCGCCGTCCGGCCGACATCGTCATCGTCGGCGGTGAGCCACCGGTCGTGCTGTAAATCGCTGATCTAGAACGTCTCTCAGCAGACGAGACGGCCTGCCGCCAGAATCGGCGGGTCGTCCGCAGTCGGTCCGGCCCGTCCCGGGCGGCCGTCTGCGCGGCGCGATACCGACCCCATGCCGGCCCGCCGCCATGACCCTGCGTTGCCTGTTCGTCGACTTCAATTCCTACTTCGCCTCGGTCGAGCAATTCGACCGCGAGGAATTGCGCGGCCGACCGGTCGGCGTGGTGCCGGTGCTCGCGGCCACGACCTGCTGCATCGCCGCCAGCCGCGAGGCCAAGCTCCACGGCGTCAAGACCGGCACGCCGGTGCACGAGGCGCTGGCGCGCTGCCCCGACATCGCCATCGTCGAAGCGCGGCCGGCGCGCTATGTCGAGCTGCACCATCGCCTGATCGCGGCGATCCAGGACTGCATTCCGATCGACGGCGAACCGCTGTCGATCGACGAAGTCGCCTGCCGCCTGATCGGCCGCGAACGCCAGCGCGACAACGCCGTCGCGATCGCCCAGCGGATCAAGCAGACCCTGATCGATCGGGGGCTCGCCCCGGCGATCCGCTGCTCGATCGGCATCGCCCCGAACACCTTCCTGGCCAAGACCGCCTCCGACATGCACAAGGTCGACGGCCTGACCGTGGTCGAGCTCGCCGATCTGCCCCATGCGCTGCATCGGCTGGAACTGCAGGACCTGTGCGGGATCGGCCCGTCGATGCTGCAACGCCTGCGCAATGCCGGCATCGGAACGGTCGAACAGCTCACCGCGGCGCCGCGCGAACACTTGCGCGCGGTCTGGGGCGGGGTCGAAGGCGAACGCTTCTGGGCGCAGTTGCGCGGCATCGAACCGACCCCGCGGCAACGCAAGGCGGTCGGTTCGGTCGGACATTCGCACGTACTCGACCCACAGATGCGCAGCGCCGAGAGCATGCGCTCGGTGCTGTTCAAGCTGCTCGCCAAGGCGGCGATGCGGCTGCGCGGCGAGCGCTGCCAGGCGCGCGGGATGAGCCTGCACGTGCGCTTCGTCGGCAAGGAGGAACGCTTCAGCCGCAATCTGTCGTTCGCCGCGATCGACGACACGCCGACCCTGCTGCAGCTCATGGCCGATGCGCTGGAACCGCTGATGCGCGGCGCCGCCAGCGGCCGTTGGAACGTCAAACGCTTTCCGCCGCTGTCGGTCGCGGTGTCGCTGATCGACCTGCAGCCCGTCGCCGCCGACAGCGGCTCGCTGTTCGTCGAGCGCGGGCGCCGGCAGGCGCTGACCCGTGTGCTCGATCAGGTCAATCAACGTTACGGCAACAACCGCCTCTACTTCGGCGCGATGCAGGACGCACTCGCCCAAGGCGCCGCGCCGATGCGCATTCCGTTCGGCCATATCCCCGAAGAGGCCGCCGAAGCCGACCTCGGCGCCGCGGCGCTGGTCCCGGATTCGAGCATGAACGAGCTGTGGTTGCGGCGGCTGCGCGAGTTCAACGTGATGGCCGAGCACGCCCACCGCGAAGCGCGCGATAACCCCGGCAAGCCGCTGCCCCCGGCGGGCCCATCGCCGATGCATCGTCCCTCAGGCGTCGGCGGCTGGGGCCGCAAGCAACGCGACAAGAGCGACGACGACGGCCGCGGCAGCACCGGCTCGCTGTTCTAGCGGCACACATGGAGGCATCGTAAGCCGCGAACGCGCAGATGCAGCCGGAGATAGCCCCTCTCCCGCAAGCGGGAGAGGGGTTGGGGCGAGGCCCCCCATCACCTCAGGACCATCAATCGACCGCGACGAACCCGCCGGTCTGCCGCTTCCACAAACGCGCATACAGACCATCGCGGGCGATCAACTCCTCGTGGGTACCGGTCTCGATGATGTGGCCCTGGTCCATCACCACCAGCCGGTCCATGCGCGCGATCGTCGACAGGCGATGAGCGATCGCGATCACCGTCTTGCCGGTCATCAAGGTGTCCAGGCTGTCCTGGATCGCCGCTTCGGCCTCGGAATCCAGCGCCGAGGTCGCCTCGTCGAGGATCAGGATCGGCGCGTTCTTGAGCAGCACGCGCGCGATCGCGATCCGTTGCCGTTGACCGCCCGACAGCTTGACCCCGCGTTCGCCGACCAGGGCGTCGTAGCCGGCCCGCCCTTCGCCGTCGATCAGCCGCGGAATGAACTCGTCGGCACGCGCCTGCCGCACCGCCTCGGCCATCTCGGCTTCGCTCGCATCGGGGCGGCCGTACAGCAGGTTGTCGCGGATCGAGCGATGCAGCAGCGACGTGTCCTGGGTGACCACGCCGATCTGCGAACGCAGGCTTTCCTGGGTCACGCCGGCGATGTCCTGGCCGTCGATCAGGATGCGGCCGCCTTCGAGGTCGTACAGACGCAGCAGGATGTTCATCAGCGTCGACTTGCCCGCGCCCGACGGCCCGACCAGGCCGATCTTTTCGCCGGGCTTCACCGTCAGGTCCAGATCGGCGATCAGGCCGCTGTTCTGGCCGTAATGGAAGTGCACGTTCTCGAAACGCACCCCGCCCTCGCCGACCTGCAGCGCCTTGGCGTCGGGACGATCGACCACGGTCAACGGCCGCGAGATCGTCTCGATGCCGTCCTGCACCGTGCCGATGTCCTCGAAGATGCCGTTGATCGTCCACATGATCCAGCCCGACATGTTGTGGATGCGGATCACCAAGCCGGTCGCCAACGCGATCGCGCCGACCGTGATCGCACCTCGATGCCATAGCCACAGGGCCAGCCCGGTGGTGCCGACGATCAGCAGGCCGTTGAGCGCGGTGATGCTCACGCCCATCGAGGTGGTCATGCGGGTCATGTCGCGCGAGCGCTGGGTCTGCTCGATCATCGCTTCTGCCACGTATTGCTCTTCGCGCCGCGAGTGCGCGAACAGCTTGAGCGTGGCGATGTTCGAGTAGCCGTCGACGATGCGCCCCATCAGCTTGGACCGCGAATCCGACGCCCGCCACGAGCGCAACTTCACCCGCGGCACGAAGTAGCGCAGCAGACCGATGTAGGCCACGATCCACACCGCCAACGGCAGCACCAGCCAAACGTCCGCCTGCGCAAACAGATAGATCGCCGAGCCCGAATACACGATCACGTACCAGATCGCATCGAAGGCCTGGGTGGTGGATTCGCGCAGCGACGGACCGGTCTGCATGATCCGGTTGGCGACGCGGCCGGCGAAATCGTTCTGGAAGAAGCTCAGGCTCTGCTTGAGCATGTAGCGGTGGGTCTGCCAACGCACCAAGTTGGTCATGCTCGGGTGCACGGTCTGATTGAGCAGCAAATCGTGCAGGCCGAGGAACAGCGGCCGCGCCAGCAGCATCACCACGGCCATCCACAGCAGCTCGCCGCCATGCTGCGCGAACAGGTCCTCGCTCGGCGTGGTGTTGACCAGGTCGATGACCCGGCCGAGGTAGTCGAACATCGCGACTTCGACGATCGCGACCAGGAAACCGACCACCGTCAGCACCGCGAATACCGGCCAGGCCTGCCGGATGAAGTGGCGGTAGAACCCGACCACGGTGCTCGGCGGCATGGTGTCCGGCGCCGGCCGGAACGGGTCGATCAACGATTCGAACCAACGAAAAATCATCATGGCATCTAGCCTTTTGAACTTGGAAGACTCCCGTGCGCGCCGCATTGCCGCAGCCTGACCGGCCGCGGAAACGAGGACGCGAGGACGAACGACGCGGTGCGCCGGATCGGTCGAGGGAGTTGGGCGGCGGACGAGCGCGTGCGATCCAGGGCCACAGGGGCCCGGAACGGCGGTCGTTCAGCCGGAGGCGGCGCGGGCAGGGCCCGCGACCGCAAGCGCCGATTTAACGGCGGACTTTGCCGGTGATGGTGAACTTCATCGTGCTTCTCCTTGCGATCCCGGGGCGTCGCCGGGCACGCGTGGCTCGACGCGCGGATCGCTGATGGGTGGCCCGGGCGCAGTCTAGCGCGGTTATGTTGCCGGCGACATCCGCCCAAAGTCGGAACGCCGACACGGGCGGAAACGCGATGTCCCGCTGACGGACCGTGCGGCCAACTGTTGCCGCCGCATCGCCAGACCCGGGGGTTTCAGGCGTACGTCGCGACGAAATCGTCCACCACATCGACGATATGCGCGGCAAAATCGCGAAACTGCGCGCCCGAGCTTTCGGCCAACGCGAAGGTCTCGTCGTGGTAGTAGGCGACCACGCACAACTCGCCGTCGTCGCGCCGGTCGCGCGGGTTGAAACACCAGAGGTTCTCGACCGCAAAGTCGTCGATATGCTGGAAAAACAGGGCTTCGCCGATCGCTTCGGCGACCTCGTCGTCGTCGCCGCCGACCGCGTCGGCCGGGTCCGGCGCCGCCGCATGCAGATGCTCGGGATCGGTCATTCCGATCAGTTCGTTGCCGCCGTAGTGGACGACGAACGCGCCATGCGTGCGCAGAAAATGCACATAGCTGGGCGGCAACGCCAGGCCGTATTCGCGTTCCAGTTGCGCGACCGTTTCCGCCGCCAGCGGCTCGGCGAACACCAGCGCCATGTCCTCGCTGTCGGCGACGAACTCGCGCAGGCGCTGTACCGCCCGATCCATCGCCTGCCGCGCCGCCGGCGCGCAAGCCTCGTATTGCCGCTCCTGCATCGATTCCGTATTCACGAACGCTCCTTGATCGGTAGTCCTTACCGGTGCTTCAGTATCGTCAAACCATGCGCGGGTCGCTACGCATGCCCGCGCTAGGACGTATAGCCGCCAGAAGCCGCAAGCTCCTGCACCGAGTTCGTTGCCGATATCGGGAAATCCCGTGGACGTACCGATCGCGCAGGAAGTTTCTTCGACGAAGCCCTCTCTTTGGCTTGCATTGATCGAAGGGATTCTGGACGGACTTTGGGGTCGGTCGAATGACGTAAGTCGCGACCAAGGGACGCGCCGAGACGACAATGCGAATGCCCTCCATCGAAGCGGCGTGCGTTCGCCAGGGTAGGAGCGGCGCGAGCCGCGACATCGCCGTTGCGGTCTTGCGGCGCACGGTTCAAGCCGGCAGTAACCCGGCGCTTGAGTGGCGGAAGCGTTGGGTTGGATATTGATGTTTCTTGAAGGGCGCGCTGCAGGACCGGCGCAGCGCGGCCGCGGCTCGCGCCGCTCCCCCGGCGATAACACGCCGCTTCGGCCCATGACGAAGGCCTTGCGGCCTCAGCGCGTGCCTTGGTCGCGACTGACGTCGCTCCTGCGGTGGAATCAGGCGCCCGGGTAAATCGATGGTGCAAAGAAAAACGCCGCAACCTGTGGGTTGCGGCGTTTTAGGGTAAAGCCCCTGGCGATGACCTACTCTTGCATGGCTTAGGCCACACTACCATCGGCGCATGTGCGTTTC
>NZ_JBPKJP010000070.1:0-24093 GCF_051217035.1 Lysobacter sp. 1R34A | reverse complement strand
GCGCAGACCGAGCGCCCGCTGCGCGCGGCGGCGAGCGGCGAGGGGGCGGGCGAGGGCGCGCGCGAGGGCTATCCGCAGCGCCTGGCGGTGCCGGTCGGTGCGCGCCTGCGCCTGCTGCCGGTCGAGGAGATCGATTGCGTGATCGCGCAGAGCAATTACGTCGAGCTGCACGCCGGCGGCCAGGCCTATCTGCTGCGCGAGACTCTCAATGGCATCGAGGCGCGGCTGGACCCGCGCCGCTTCCTGCGCATCCATCGTTCGCGCATCGTCCATCTGCAGGCGGTGCGCGACATCGAGCCGCTCGACGGCGGCCGCTATCTGCTGCGCCTGGCCGACGGCCAGCGCCTGAGCAGCGGCGCCAGCTATCGCGAGCGCATCCGCGAGGCGATGGGGCTGGGCTGAGCCGTGGCCTGCCGGCGACGGTTCAGTCCGCCGCGGCCTCGTCGCGCAGCTGGCGGGCGCGGGCTTCGCCGAGGTAGCGGCGGATCCACCGCCGCAGCAGATAGATCAGCGGGATCATCGCGAACGCGGCCAGCATCTTGTAGACGTAGTTGACCGAGCCGATCGCGAGGAACTGCGGGATCGGCCAGTGCTGCGGGCCGAGCACGAAGGCGATGTAGAGCACGACGAAGCTGTCGACCAATTGCGAGACCGCGGTCGAGCCGGTCGCGCGCAGCCAGATGTGTTTCTCGCCGGTGACGCGGCGGATGCGATGGAACACGCCGACGTCGATCAGCTGGCCGACCATGAAGGCGACCAGCGAGCCGCCGATGCTCCACAGGCCTTGGCCGAAGATGGCCGCGAAAGCGGCCTGGTAGTCGGGCACGCCCTGGGCCTGCGCCGCCTGCACCCACCACGCCGCGGGCGCCAGCGCGATCGCGGCGAACGCGAACACGAAGCCGTAGGCGATCAGCAGGGCCGCGAGCCAGGAGATCAGGCGCACGCCGCGGCGGCCGAAGAACTCGTTGACGACGTCGGTCATCAGGAACACCACCGGCCACAGCAGGGTGCCGGCGGTGAAGTTGAGCGAGCCGGTCTGGCCGAACAAATTCCATTGCAGCGGGGCGATGCCGAGGGTGTCCTCGAGGGCGAAGATCTTGACCCCGATGAACTCGGCCAGCGCCGCGTTGACGCAGAAAAACGCCGACAGCACGATGAACAAGCGCAGCGCGCGGTCCTGCAGGGTCGGCGTGCCTTCGCCGGCGGCGCTCGGGATCGCGGCCGCGGTTTCTATCCCGGATGCGCTCATCGCTTGGGCCTCACGTAATAGATCACGCCGCTCTTGTCGTCGCTGAAGAAGAAGCGGTCGCGGCCGGCCTGCAGCACGTCGCAGGGGCGGCCGTGCACCTTGCCCTTGGCGAGGAAACCGTTGACCAACTCGCCGCCGCTGCGGCCGTCGGCGCCGACCCGGACGATCCGGTAGCCATGATCGAGACTGAGCTTGCTGCCACCGTGCAGGGCGACCAGGTATTCGTTCTGCAGCAGCGCGCCGTCGGCGGGCGGGAACCAGCTCAGGCCGAGCGCCGAGGCATGCGAAGGGAAAGACGCGAATGGCCTGGGCACCGCAGCGCAGCCGGACTTGCGCGGAAACTTCGGGTCGGCGAAGGCGCGGCCCTTGCTGTGATAGCAGTGCGGCCAGCCGTAATCGGCGCCGTCGCGCAGCGCGAACAGGGTTTCGTCGGGCTTGTGGTCGCCGAGATGGTCTGCGCCCTGGTTGGTCGCGTAGAGCCGGCCGTCGCGGAACAGCAGGCCCACCGCGTTGCGCAGGCCGCGCACGTAGATGCGGCGGTCGCTGCCGTCGGGGTTCATCTGCAGCACCGCGGCGCGCACGTCTTCCTTTTCGATGCAGGCGTTGCAACTGCTGCCGACCGAGACGTAGAGCTTGCCGTCGCCGAAGGCCAGCGTGCGGGTCAGGTGCCAACCGCCGTATTTGTAGCTCAGGCCATAGTCGGGGAAGCTCGCCAGGGTCTCGGGTTCGGACGCGGGCTTGAGGTCGCCGTTGCGGTAACGGTAGCGCTGCAGCTTGTCGGTATTGGCGACGTACAGCCAGGACTGGCCCTGCGCGTCGGTGTGGAAGGCGACGCTGTTGGGGTTGCGCTGCTTGTCGAGATACACCGAGACCCGGCCGAACCGCCCGCGCTGCTCGTCCCAATCGTCGAGCGCGTAAACGCGGCCGCGGCGGTTGTCGCTGAGGTCGTGCATGTCGGTGACGAACAGACGCCCGTCCGGGCTGCGGGCGAAGAAGCGCACCCGCTTGAGGCCTTGCACCGCCGGAACGATCTCGAGTTCGGCCGGCAGGTTGAGGCTGAAGCTGCGGCCGTCGTCCAGGGCGATGCGATGCGGCGTCAGTGCCGCCGGCGCGGCGCTGGCGGCGCCGGCGAAGCCGATGCAGGCGAAGCAGGCGAGCAGGGCGGCAGCGAGGCCCGGCAGGGAAGCTCGGCTCATGCCGGCGTCTCCGGTCGCGGTTCGGTCGGGCCCGGTTTCGCCGGGGACGCGGCGTTCGGCGACGGCACCGAGAACGGAATCGACTCGGGCGAGACCGCGCCGCCGGAAATGATGAAGCTCATCGCCTGGTCGACGGTCCAGTCGGTCGGGGTGATCTTTTCCACCGGCACGATTTCCAGATAGCCCGAGGTCGGGTTCGGCGTGGTCGGCACGTACACCGCGGCCAGTTCGCGGCCGGTGCCTTGCTCGCGCATGACCCGGGTGACGAAGCCGATCGACTTCATCTCGTTATGCGGGAAGTCGATCAGCACCACGCGCTGGGTGCCGTCGGGCTTGGTCTGCAGGATGTCGAGCAACTGCCGCGCGCTGCCGTAGATGGTGCTGGCCAGCGGGATGCGCTTGATCAGCGACTCGAACCAGCGCAGCACGGTCTGGCCGATCACCCGCCGGGTCATCACCCCCGACAGCAGGATCACCGCGAGCGTGGCGATCAGGCCGATCGCGGTTTGCACCCAAGCGGAGCCGAGCCAAGACAGCGCCTGCGGATGGACGAGAGCTAAGTTCTGCAGCAGCGGCCCGATCAAGGGTTGGCTGATGTCCGACAGCAACACGAACACGAACTTGACCACGACCCAGGTCAGCCAGATCGGCAGCAGGGTCAACAGGCCGGTGAGGAACAGGCGTTGCAGGTTGGACATGCGCATGGCGCGGATTGTAGGGGACCGCGACGGAGAACATGTGGCTGCGCGGGTTGCCTGGGGAAACCCTTCCAGAGTTCGCCGCCTTTGCGAGGGGCTGCGCTCGATGCCGTGCGAGGCCGGGTGGGCTTGGCTGGCGCGGATTCGGCTTCAGATCGCCACCATCTGCGAAGCAAGGCAATCCCCCTGGCCCCCTCTCAAAGGGGGGCAGGAGCATGGAGTGATTTGCCGTCAGGTCGCGACGACCGCCACGCCTGAGCTCGCCGCCCCTCAGCGCTCGCGCACCAGGCGGAAGCCGACGTCGTCGTAGCCGCGGGTGGCGTTGAGCGGACGCAGGGCCGAGCCGCTGCGCCAGGAGCTGCCGCCGACTTGGCGCTGCTGGCAGGTACGGCCGCAATCGCCGGACCAGATCGACAGGGCACGGCCGCCGCCGCCCGACATGCGCTGGGCTTCGTCCGCGGTCGGCAGGCGGTAGTGGCGTCCGGTCTGCTGGCTGTACCAGCGCGCATAGGCCTCGGCGTCGGCGGTCGACACGCAAACCACCGGTTCGCTCTCGGTCTGGTCGAAGCCCGGGGCCTTCCAGTCCTTCGGCGCGATCACTCGCAGCAGCGAGGCGCGTTCGCGGCACAGCGCCGGCGCGCGCTGGTTGGCGCTGACGAAGCGGGCGTACTCGCCGCGGCTGACCGGGCGCGGGTTGAAACTCACGGCGACGTTGCTGGCCGGCGCGGCCGCGCCGATCGTGGCGACGCCGCGTGCGATCGTGCCGTCGCCGGCGACGCCGCGCGCTTGCGCGATCAAACGGCTCGAAACCGTGCGCGGCAGGCCGAACTCCTCGGCCAGCGCGATCACCCGGCCGGCGTCAGCGCCGTCGCCGCGGCGCGCGGCCTGTTCCAGCCGGGTTTCCAGGGCCTGCGCGGCTTTCTCGCGCAGGCTGCGCTGGGCCGCCGAATCGGCGGTGCCGGTCTGCTGGCCGAGCGCGGTGGCGTTGACCAGGTGCTCGCGGGCGCGCTGGTCGCGGCCTTCGCGCAAGTCGCGCGCCATTTCGTCGGCGAAGGCCTGGGTCAATTCGCCGACCACCACGCCGACTTCCGGACTGGTGCTGTCCAGGTGCCAGGCGGTGAGCAGGCTGTTGTAGGCGTTGGCGTCGGCCGGCGAGGCCAGGCGGCCCTGGCCGATGTAGATGCGCGCGTTCTGCAAAGACTCCTGCAGCGGCGCCTGCGGCAACGGCGCCATCATCGCCTGGGTCGGGTCGTTGTCGATCCGGGGCGCGCCGCTCTTGTTGGCGGCGGGCAGTTCAGCGCGGAAGAAGCCGTCCTTCTCGACCCGGTTGAGGGCGAAGGCGATGCTGACCACCGCGATCGCGACCACCGCCAGTCCGGCCCAGGCCGGGGTCACCCAGCGCTTGAGCGGACGCAGTTGCGCGGCCACCCGGCCGAGACGCGACAGTTCGCCGCGGTGCTTGATCTCGCTGACCGCCGCGGCCATTTCGGCGGCATTGCCGAAACGCTGGTCGGGCTGCTTGGCCAGGGCGCAGTTCATGAAACGCTGCCAGTGCTTGAGCGGCGGCGGCAGCTTCGGAATCGGGTTCTGCGCGTGCATGACCGCCATCGACAGCGCGTCCTGCGCCTCGAACGGCAGCCGGCCGGTGAGCATTTCCCAGCACAGCACGCCGAGGCTGTAGAGATCGGCGCGGCCGTCGACTTCTTCGCCGCGCGCCTGCTCCGGCGCCATGTAGGCGGTGCTGCCCACGGCCAGGCCGGTCGCAGTCATGCGCGCGCCGAAGCCGCGGCGCAGGGCGATGCCGAAGTCGGCCAGCAGCGGCCGCTCGGCGATGTCGAACAGGACGTTCTCGGCCTTGACGTCGCGATGGACGACGCCGCGCGAATGGGCGTACTCGAGCGCCGACAGCAGCGGCTCGATGATCGAGATCACTTCGCTCTCGCCGCGCGCGAAGCCCTGCTCGATGCGCTTGCCCAGGTGGCCGCGCGGCAGGAACGGCATGGCGTAGTAGGGCAGGCCCTCGCGGGTGCGGCCGACTTCGTGGATGCCCACGACGTGCGGGTGTTCCAGGCGCGCGATCGTGCGGACTTCGTTTTCGAAGCGACGGCGGCTGACCTCGTCGGCCAGCGCGTGCGGCAGCATGATCTTGATGGCGACTTCGCGGCCGAGCGCGATCTGCTCGCCCAGGTAGACCGTGGACAAGCCGCCGTGGTTGATGATCTGGCGCAGTCGATAGCCGGGGATCTCCGGCATCGGCGCGCTGGTTTCATCCGATTGCGTTGTGGTTGTAGACATTCGCGGCCCCGTGTCGCGACTGCACAGCTTACGCTGTCGCAGTGCCCGCGTAAGCCGCTAGTGTGCTTCGTGCCGGGCCGCCATGACAAGTCATGGCAAATGGATCCGCCGCTGGACCTTGGTCCACTGGCGCCGCGTTCGCGCCGTCATCGGCGCCGCTCGAAGATGAGCAACCGGTCGACAATCGCCGCCGCGCCGACGCCCGCGCCGCACCATACGCAGGCGCCGCAGGCGGAATGGTGCGGCGTCAGCGCCGGTCGGCGCCGTTCGTGCCCGGCTTGTCGCGCTTGCGCCGCACGTACAGTTGTTTGCGGATCCTGGCGACTGTTTCGCCGCTGGCGTCGACCACATCGGTGTCGAACCAGCGCAGATATTTGTCGCCGCCGGCGGTGGCCTGGCGCAGTTCCTCGAGCACCGCATCGTCTAGGTGGAACTCGGCGCGCACGGTGCCGCGCCCGGGTTTGACGAATTCGATCGAGCCGGCGCGGTCCCAGACGATGTAGTCGCGGCCGAGGGCGTTCATCGCCAGCAGCATCCAGAACGGGTCGGTCATCGAAAACAGGCTGCCGCCGAAATGGGTGCCGACATAGTTGCGGTTCCAGGGGCGCATGCGCAGCTCGACCGCGGCGTGGCGGTAGTCCGGCGCGATCGCGGCGACGTGGATGCCGGAAAACAGGAACGGCGGCCACAGGTTGAGGCCGTGTCGCAGGGTGCTGGCTTTCATGGGGTCGGGACTGGCGAGGGCCGGGCTAGCCTGCCATACGGATGCGTATAGTCAAGTCTTGGCCCTGCCGGACGGCTCGGCCCAGGCGGGCCGGAAGGGCCGGGCCGGCGAGGCGAAAGCCCGGCCGGCCTTCGAGCGAGCGGCTCAGAACAGCAGCGAGGCCATCTTGCGGCGGTACTGGCCGACCAGGTCCTGGTCTTCGATCACCTTGAAGGCGTCGATCAGGGCCTTGCGCGGCAGGCCGTCCTGGTAGGCGCGGTCGCGGCGCAGCAGTTCGATGAACTGATCGAGGGCGGCCTCGCCGTGGCCGGCGGCGATCAGGCGCGCGCCGAGCAGGTAGCGGGCCTGCAGGTCCTCCGGCTGGGCGGCGATGGCGGCCTGCAGCGTCTCCACCGGCGGCGCGTCCTTGCTTACCGAGAGGAAACCGAGGCGGGCGCGGGCGCGCAGGCTGCGGTCGTCGGTGGCCAGGTTGGCCGGCAGGGCGTCGAGCAACTGCTCCGATTCCTGGGCGGCGCCGGTCGCGAGCAGGGCCAGGGCCAGGTCGAGCTTGAGCTCGGCCTTGTCGGGCTGTTCGGCGACTTCATGACGCAGGCGCACGACCTCGCTGTGCGGGTCGACCGCGGCCGGCTCGGCCACGGCTTCTTCGACCGGCGCAGCCGCTTCGGCCGGTTCGATGCCGTGGTGCTTGAGGAATTCGCGCACCGCGCTTTCCGGCAGCGCTTCGGCGAAGCCGTCGACCAGTTGCCCGCCCTTGACCAGGAACACGGTCGGGATCGAGCGGATCTGGAACGCGGCGCCGAGCTGTTGCTCGGCCTCGACATCGACTTTGGCCAGCTCGAAGGCGCCGTTGTAGTCGGCCGCCAGCTTCTCCAGGATCGGGCCCAGGGTCTTGCACGGCTGGCACCATTCGGCCCAGAAATCGATCAGGACCGGCACCTGCAGGGACTTCTGCAGCACCTCTTCCTGGAAGCGGTCGGCGGTGGCGTCGAAGACGTGGGGCTTGGCGGTTGCGGTCATCGTCTGGCTCGTCTGCGTGATGCGCGGGTTGGAACCCGAAGTGGGGGCGATCGCGCGCAAGGCAAGCGCGCGCCGCGGGTGCGCACGCTAGCATGATGCGATGAAACGCTCAGCGAACCCGAACCGCCGGCACTTGAACCGCAGAGATTCGAACGGCCGGAACCCGAACGGCAACGATCCCAAAGCCGGCGCAAATGCCGGTGCCAATGCCGGCGCCAATGCCGGCGCCAATGCCGGCGCGGGTGCCGGCGCTGCGGCCGGCGTCGCCGTGCTCCACGGTCGCCGCATCCAGGCGCTCGCGGCGGCCGCGGCGTTGTGTTGCCTCGGTGCCCTGCTCGGGTTCGGCGCGGCGCTGGAAGGCTATTCGCATCGGCTGCACCCGCCGGGCCTCCTCGGTGCCGGCGGCATCGCCCATGCCGGGTCGTTCAATCTGCTTGGCTTCGTCCTGCCGGGCCTGCTGTTGGCGGCGGTGGCCTGGCGGCTGCGCGAACGCTTGCGCAGCGGCGGCGCGATGGCGCGCATCGGCGCCTGGCTGTGGTGTCTGTCGGCGCTGGCCTGGGCGGCGCAGGGCGCGATGGCGCTCGACCCGACTGATCTGGACGCGCAGGCCAGCCGCCTGCATGCGACGGCGTGGATGCTGTGGTGGCTCGCCTTCGTGGCCGGCGCGGGTGTGCTCGCGATCGGTGCGCGAGGTCGGCCGGAAACGCGCCGCCTGGCGCCGGTCGCGGCGCTCGCCGGCGCGCTGGTGCTGGCCGCGGTGTTCGGCGCCGATCTCGGCGTATGGCCGGCGCCGGTCGCGCAGCGCCTGGCCTTGCTGGTCTGGCTGGCCGCTTATGTGGCCACCGCGCGCGGCGTACCACCCGGTGGCTGACGGCGCGCCTTCGATGCCGCACGGGCAAGAGCCGCGACGCATCGCGCGTCGTCGTTCCGGCGAAGGGGTGCCGACGCCGCAGCAAGGCCGATCGTATCGGCGCCTGCCGCGGACGAGAGGTCCGCAGCCGACCTTGCTGCGGCGACGGCGGTCCCGGGTCGCACGGCGCGGGGTTCCCGAGCCGCGCGACGACGGACTCAGCGCGCGCTTTGCCGCGTTTCGACGATGCGCGCGGTGTCGACCGGTGTGGCCTGTTCGCGCTCGCGCGGCCTCAGCGCATCGTCGGCCGCCGCAGTGAATTCGCAAAAGCTCGCGCGGCAGTCGTTGTATTCGACCTCGCAGGCCAGTTGTTCTTCCGGCGTGACCGCAGCGCGGATGCAGGCGCGGTAGGGATAGAAACATTCCGGGCACGGCGGTGCCGCCAGTGCCTGGGTCGTCGAGAGCATGCCGCCGAGCGCGGCCGCGCAGACGGCGGCGAGCGAGAACGATTTCATTCGAACTCCTTTTCCACAGGCGCGAGCGCCTCGTTGTGCTGCGTCGTCGAATCTCCTGCGCCGGGGCGTGCCCGGCACCATGCTTATGCCACGCATGCGGCGGGGTCGCCGTGACTCAGTTCACGGGCATGGCGGCGCTGCCGCCGTGGGCGGCGCGCAGGCGGCTTTTCTGTGAACTGCAACAGGCGAGCGCTGCGAACGCCGACACGCACCGGCGTTCGCAACGATGCGGCGCGGCGCTTACAAGGCCTGCTTGAAGACCTGGCCGTCCTTCATCACGAAATCGACCTTCATCACCGCGTTGATGTCCTCGAGCGGATTGCCTGGCACCGCGACGATGTCGGCGCGCTTGCCGGCCTCGATCACGCCCTGGTCGTCGACGCCGAGCACCTCGGCGGCGCGGATCGTCGCCGCCTGCAAGGCCACCGCGGCGGGAATGCCGGCTTCGACCATGTAGAGGAATTCGCGCGCGTTGTCGCCGTGCGGGCCGACGCCCATGTCGGTGCCGAAGGCGATCTTGACTCCGTTCTTGTAGGCCTGGGCCGCGGTCTGCTGGATCAGCGAACCGATCCGCGCCGCCTTCGGCCGCACCACCTCGGGGAAGTAGCCCTCGATCTTGGCCTTGTCGGCGACGAAGCGGCCGGCATAGATCGTCGGCACGTACCAGGTGCCTTTCTGTTTCATCAGCGACATCACCTCGTCGGTCATGTAGGTGCCGTGTTCGATCGTGGTCACCCCGCCGAGCACCGCGCGCTTCATGCCTTCGGTGCCGTGCGCGTGCGCGGCGACGCGGTAGCCGTAGTCCTTGGCGGCGTCGACGATGGCCTTGACCTCGTCGACGGTGAACTGCGGCGCGTCGCCGGACTTGGCGTAGGACAGCACGCCGCCGGTGGCGGTGATCTTGATCACGTCGCTGCCGTCCTTGTAGCGCTGGCGCACCGCCTGGCGCGCCTCGTCGACCGAATTGATCACGCCCTCGGTCGGGCCGGGCGGGCCGAGCAGGTGCGAGAGCGTGGCGTTGTAGCCGTTGGTCGGATCGGCGTGGCCGCCGGTGGTGGCGATCGACTTGCCCGCGGCCCAGATGCGCGGGCCGGCGACCAGACCCTGGTTGATCGCGTCGCGCAGGTGCGGGCTCACTTCGCCGCCGAGATCGCGCACGCTGGTGAAGCCGGCCATCAGGGTCTTGTTGGCGTAGCCGACCGAGCGGAAGGCGAAATCCACCGGGTCGAGGCGGAAGTCTTCCTCGTAGCTCTTCGGGCTGGACTGGTCGCCCAGGTGCACGTGCAGGTCGGTCCAGCCCGGGGTGCAGGTGTGGCCGGACAGGTCGACCGTGCGCGCGCCCGGCGCCTCGGCGCGGCCGTCGAGGACCTGCTCGACCTTGCCGTCGCGCACCACCACGGTGCGCGATTCCAGCAGTTTGCCGCTGCGCGCGTCGAACAACCGGCCGCATTGCAGCGCCATCGGCTCGGGTGCGGCGGCGGGGGCGGCATAGGCCGGGGCGGCGGACAGGACGGCGATGACGGCGACGGCGAGACGGGTCATATGCGGATTCCGGGACGAAGTTGGCCGATCTTAGCCGCCGATCCGGCCGCGCACCGTTGCCAAGGGTCATGCTTGACTGCAAGTTGAGGGCCGATGCGGGCCGGCCGGACCGGAGGCCCGCATCGGCCGCACAGGCCTTCGGCGGCATCCATCCGGTTCGTCCAGAACGAGTCGACCGTCATGACCAAGCTGTCGCTGTTGCTCGCCGCCGTGCTGTTGTCCGGGGCCGCCCAGGCCACCGAGGTGCGCACCGCACCGGCTCCCGACCGCACCACCGGCGGAACCATCGGCAACCTGCCGAAGTTCTGCCCGATGGGCAAAACCGTCAAACCGATCTACAACGAAAAGGGGCAGATCGTCGCGTTCGAGTGCGTTTGAGCGCACGCCGGCGCTCGTATCCGGGCGCTGCGCCCGCGCGGCGAGCATGAAAGCGAAGGCCGGTCCGCGAGGGCCGGCCTTCGTCTTTCCCAACCGACGGGCCGACCGCCGGACCATGCCCGGGGCAGGCCGCAGGGGCGCGTCGCCGGGTCGGGCGAACCGGTCCGGAGCGCCGCTCGCGGCCGTCCGCGCATGGCGGGGCTTGGTGCGCTGCGGTAGGCTTGCCGGTCCTGTCCTTTTGCTCATGCCCGCCTGTGTCTACCGACGTCCCCCACGCCCCGCACGATTCCAAGAGTGAAACCAAGGCCTTCGACCCGAGCAGCGTCGAAACCGCCGCCCAGCGCTATTGGGACGCCACCCGCGCGTTCGAGGTCGACGAAAGGTCGGACAAGCCCAAGTACTACTGCCTGTCGATGCTGCCGTATCCCTCCGGCGCGCTGCACATGGGCCATGTGCGCAACTACACCATCGGCGACGTGATCAGCCGCTACAAGCGCATGACCGGCTTCAACGTGCTGCAGCCGATGGGCTGGGACGCGTTCGGCCTGCCGGCCGAGAACGCCGCGATCAAGAACAAGACCGCGCCGGCCAAGTGGACCTACGCCAACATCGCCCACATGAAGGCGCAGCTCAAGACCATGGGCTACGCCATCGACTGGTCGCGCGAGTTCGCCACCTGCACGCCGGACTACTACGTCCACGAGCAGCGCATGTTCGTGCGGCTGATGAAGCAGGGCCTGGCCTACCGCAAGAACTCGGTGGTCAACTGGGACCCGGTCGACCAGACCGTGCTCGCCAACGAGCAGGTCATCGACGGCCGCGGCTGGCGCACCGGCGCCCTGGTCGAGAAGCGCGAAATCCCGCAGTGGTTCCTCAAGATCACCGACTACGCCCAGGAACTGCTCGACGGCCTGGACACGCTGCCGGGCTGGCCGGAAGCGGTCAAGACCATGCAGCGCAACTGGATCGGCCGCAGCGAAGGCTTGGAGATCCGCTTCGACGTGCGCGACGAGAACGGCGCCGCAGTCGAACCGTTGACGGTATTCACCACCCGTCCCGACACCCTGATGGGCGTGACCTTCGTATCGATCGCCGCCGAGCATCCGCTGGCCGCGCTCGCCGCGCAAAGCGACAGCGACCTGGCCGAGTTCATCGCCGAGCTGCGCCGGGGCGGCGTGTCCGAAGCCGAACTGGAAACCCAGGAAAAGCGCGGCCGCGACACCGGCCTGCGCGCGATCCATCCGATCACCGGCGACGAACTGCCGGTGTTCGTCGCCAACTTCGTGCTGATGAACTACGGCACCGGCGCGGTCATGGCCGTGCCCGGCCACGACCAGCGCGACTGGGAGTTCGCCAAGCGCTATCAGCTGCCGATCAAGACCGTGATCGTGCCCGATGCGGTGCGCGACGCGCTGGCCGAGATCGGCGAGGACGTCGCCACCCTGCACAAGGACCCGATGCGCAGCGCGCTCGGCGGCGCGGCCTCGGTCGATGTCTACGGCACCAGCGCGGCGGTGCAGGTGGTGGAGGAGTTCCAGCACGGCATCGACGAGCAGGGCGCCTGGACCGAGCGCGGCTGGCTGGTCAACTCCGGCGATTACGACGGCCTCGACTTCCAGCAGGCCCTGGACGCCTTGGCCGCGCGCTTCGAAGCCGAAGGCCGCGGCAACCGCCGGGTCAATTACCGCCTGCGCGACTGGGGCGTGAGCCGCCAGCGTTACTGGGGCTGTCCGATCCCGGTGATCCTGTGCCCGAGCTGCGGCGACGTGCCGGTGCCGGAAGAGCAGTTGCCGGTGGTGCTGCCCGAGGACGTGGAATTCAGCGGCGTGGCTTCGCCGATCAAGGCCGACCCGCAGTGGCGCAAGACCGCCTGCCCGCAGTGCGGGGGCGCCGCCGAGCGCGAAACCGACACCTTCGACACCTTCATGGAGTCGAGCTGGTATTACGCGCGCTACACCTCGCCGGGCGCGGCCCAGCAGGTCGACGAGCGCGCCAAATACTGGACCCCGGTGGACCAGTACATCGGCGGCATCGAGCACGCGATCCTGCATCTGATGTACTTCCGCTTCTATCACAAACTGATGCGCGACCAGGGTCTGGTCGACAGCGACGAGCCGGCGACCAACCTGATGACCCAGGGCATGGTCATCGCCGATACCTTCTACCGCACGCAGCCCAACGGCGGCTTCGACTGGATCAATCCGGCCGACGTGGAAGTCAAGCGCGACGAACGCGGCCGCATTACCGGCGCGGTGCTCAAGGCCGACGGCGAGCCGGTGCAGATCGGCGGCACCGAGAAAATGTCGAAGTCGAAGAACAACGGCGTCGATCCGCAGCTGATGGTCGGCAAGTTCGGCGCCGACACGGTGCGCCTGTTCTCGATGTTCGCCGCGCCGCCGGACCAGTCGCTGGAATGGAACGAAGCCGGCGTCGAAGGCATGGCGCGCTTCCTGCGCCGGCTGTGGACCATGGTCCATCGCCACGCCGCCGACGGCGCTGCGCCGGCGCTCGACCTGTCCGGTCTCGATGCCGCGCAGAAGACCCTGCGCCGGCAGTTGCACGAGTGCATCCAGAAGGTCGGCGACGACTACGGCCGCCGCCACAGCTTCAACACCGCGATCGCCGCGGTCATGGAGCTGCTCAATCACCTGGGCAAGTTCGACGACGCCAGCGACAACGGCCGCGCCCTGCGCCAGGAAGCGCTGGCGGCGATCGTGCTGCTGCTCAACCCGATCACCCCGCACGCCAGCCATGCGCTGTGGCAGGTGCTGGGGCACGAGGAAACCCTGCTCGAAGACCTGCCGTTCCCGGCGGTCGACGCCTCGGCCTTGCAACGCGATGCGGTGACTCTGGCGGTGCAGGTCAACGGCAAGCTGCGCGGCACCATCGAAGTGCCGGTCAACGTCGCCAAGGAAGAGGCCGAGCGCCTGGCCCTGGCCGAACCGAACGTGGTCAAGTTCATGGAAGGCCTGACCGTGCGCAAGGTGATCGTGGTGCCGGGCAAGATCGTCAACATCGTCGCGAGCTGAGTCGGGCGCGCGGAGCCGGGAAGGCGGCGACAGCGACAGCAACTCCGTCCTGGTCCCCTTCCCAAAGAGGGTATCGGCCGGGCGGTCGCGTCGTTGCCTTTGCAGCTGCGTCGCCGTGGTCGTCGCTTGGTCGCCGCGGCGGCGATGGCCGTCGGCGGCGCCGTCGTCCCCGCTGTTGCCGTTCCCTCTTCGAAACAGGGGGGAGGGGAGGCTGCTCTCAGCGCTTAAGCTCCGGGCTTTCAGTTCTTGCTTCCCAACCTCCTCGAATCCCCATGCCCCCCATCCTCTACTGCCACCCCGACTCAGGCTTCAGCTACAAGGTCGCGCTGGCGCTGCGCTTGCTCGGGATCGAATTCGAACAGCGCCACGTCGACATCCGCCGCCCGCGCGAGCAGCGTTCGCAGGAGTTCCGCGGACTCGCCGCGCACGGCGAAGTGCCGGTGTTGCGCATCGACGGTCTGGTGCTGTGCCAGTCGAACGTGATCCTCGACTATCTGGCGACCCGCGGCGGCGCGCTCGACGGCGATACCGTCGAACAGCGCCTGCGGGTGCGCGAATGGCTGTCGTGGGAAGCGAACCGGGTCAGTCTCAACGTCGCCCACTCGCGCTACGGCCGCCAGTTCGGTCATTACGACCCGGCGGTGCTGGCCTGGTACGACCGCCGCTCGCTCGCCGATCTCGACCGCCTGCAGGCGCAGCTGAGCGCGACGCCGTGGCTGGCCGGCGAGGCGCCGACCATCGCCGACGTCGCCTGCAGCGGCTATCTGTTCTTCACCGTCGAGCCCTGGGCCGAAGCGGCCGGTTTCGCGATGGGCAGCTGGCCGGAGCGCTGGCCGGCGGTGCAGGCCTGGCTCGACCGGTTGATGGCCCTGCCGGGCGCGCAGACGCCGCAGGCGCTGTTCGCCGGGCACGCGATCGCTTACTGAGCCCGCGCAAACCCATCGCGAGCCCGCCATAAGCGCGACGGACCGGCGCACCTGCCGGTCCCTGGCGCGGGTCGGGCACGCACGCCGGCTGCGACCGCTTCGGCGCCAATGCGGTTCAGGCTTCCTATTGATGCCCGAAGCCGCCTCGTCCAGACTTCGCCACATGACGCCTCGCACCCCCTTTCTCCGCGCGACTGCCCGCACTTCGCTGGCGGTCCTCGTGCTGGCCCTGTCGGCCTGCGGTTTCCAGTTGCGCCAGGCGCTGACCCTGCCGCCGGACCTCGGTCCGGTGCGGGTGGTCTCCGCCGACCGCTACAGCCCGCTCGCCGAATCCCTGGCCCAGGCGCTGACCCGCGCCGGCGCGGTGCCGGCGACCGCCGACTCCAGCGAAGTGGCGGTGCTCGACCTGCTGTCGGAGCGTTGGGGCGATACCCCGGCCGCGCTCGACGAACTCGGCCGCGTCCAGGAGTACAGCCTGCGCTACGCCGTCGCCTTCGAGCTGCGCAAGGCCGACGGCACCGCGTTGGTGCCGCGCCAGAGCATCGAGCTGGCGCGCGACTACGTCTCCAACCCGGTCAACGCGATCGGTACCGAAGGCGAGCGCGAAATCCTGATGCGCGAAATGCGTCGCGAAATGAGCGCCGCGGTGCTGCGCCGCATCGGCGCCGTCACCGAACGGCGTTGATCCTCGCCGCCTGCCTGCGTCGGCGAACATGGAACTGACGCCCGAGCGCCTGCTCGCCCAACTCGACGGCGAGGCCCTGCGGCCGGTCTATCTGATCGCCGGGCCCGAGCCGCTGCGCGTGCTCGAAGCCGCCGATGCGGTGCGCGCCGCCGCGCGCAAGCAGGGCATCGACGAGCGCGAAGTGTTCGAAGCCGAAGGCAACCAGCGCGAGCCGGACTGGAACGCGCTGTCGAGCGCTTTCCGCGCGCCCAGCCTGTTCGCCAGCCGGCGCCTGATCGAGCTGCGCCTGCCCAGCGGCAAGCCCGGCAAAGAGGGCGCCGAAGTGATTTCCGATTTCTGCGCCGACCCGCCGCACGACGTCAATCTGCTGATCAGCGCCGGCGAATGGAGCAAGCAGCACGGCGGCAAGTGGAGCGAGGCGGTGGCCCGCGTGGGCCACCTCGCCGTCGCCTGGGCGATCAAGCCGCACGAACTGCCGGAATGGATCGAGCGCCGCCTGCGCGCGCGCGGCCTGCGCGCCGATCGCGACGCAGTGCAGAGCCTCGCTGAGCGGGTCGAGGGCAATCTGCTCGCCGCCGCGCAGGAGGTCGACAAGCTCGCCCTGTTGTCCGACGGCGAGACCATCGATCTCGAACGCATGCAGGCTTTGGTCGCCGACGCCGCGCGCTTCGACGTGTTCCGGGTGCTCGACGCGGCCATGAACGGGCAGGGCGGGCAGGTCTCGCGCATGCTCGCCGGCCTGCGCGCCGAAGGCGAAGCGGTGCCGGCCTTGCTCGGCATGGTGGTGATGGAGCTGCAGCGCACCGCGGCGCTCGCGCGGGTCAACGCGCGCGGCGGCAACATCAACGCCGAGTTCAAGGCGCAGCGGATCTGGGACTCGAAACAGCCCATGTACCGCCGCGCCCTGCAGCGTCACGACGCCCGGCGCTGGGAGGCCCTGCTAGCCCAGGCCGGCCGGGTCGACCGCATGGCCAAGGGCCGCGAGAGCGGCGACGCCTGGGTCGCGCTGGAGCGCCTGCTGCTGGCCGTCGCCGAGCCGCGCGCACTGCGCCTGCTCGCGATGTCGGGCGCCTGAGTCGTAGCCCATGGGCTTGCTGGTCTTCTACGGCGGCACCTTCGACCCGGTCCACGACGGTCACCTGGCGATCGCGCGCGCCGCGCGCGACACCTTGCGGGCCCAGGTCCGCCTGATGCCGGCCGCCGATCCGCCGCACCGCGCTCTGCCCGGCGCCAGCGCCGAGCATCGCGCGCGCATGCTCGACCTGGCCGTGGCCGGCGAGGACGAGCTGATGGTCGACCGGCGCGAACTGCGCCGCCAGGGCCGCTCCTACACGGTCGAGACCCTGCGCGAGGTCCGCGCCGAAGTCGGGCCGGAACAGCCGCTGGCCCTGTTGGTCGGCGCCGACAGCTTTCTCGACCTGCCGCAATGGAAGGAATGGCAGGCCTTGTTCGGCCTGGCCCATTTCGTCGTCGCCGAGCGCCCTGGCAGCCCCCTCGACGCCGAGCGCATCGCGTTCGCAGACGGTCGCGAGACGGCCGAGGTCGAAGCGCTGCGACAGGCCCCGGCCGGGCGGGTATTCCGCCTGAACCAACCGCTCCATGCCGAATCGGCCAGCCGGGTACGGTCGCTGATCGCCGCCGGAAAGCCCTGGCGCGACTACGTTCCGGCGGCCGTCGCCGGCTACATAGAACGCCATGGTTTATACGGCGTGATAGCGCTGCGCGGCGCTTCGGTATAATCCCGGCACACATCCCGTCACGCAGAGCCGATTTTCCCTTGACCAGCCAAGCCCAAGTCATCAAGACCCAGCTGCCGAACCCGCCGCCGCCGATCGCGTTGTTGCTCAAGACGGTCCACGCCGCGGTCGAAGAACTCAAGGCCAAGGATGTCGTCGAAATCGATGTGCGCGGCAAGAGCAGCGTCACCGATTACATGGTCGTCGCCTCCGGCACCTCGACCCGCCACGTCAAGTCGATCGCCAACGAAGTCGTCAAGTTCGCCAAGAACCTCGACGTCATGCCGCTGGGCGTCGAGGGCGAGCGCGAGGCCGAGTGGGTGCTGGTCGACCTCGGCGACGTCGTCGTCCACGTGATGCTGCCGCGCGTGCGCGAGTTCTACGCGCTCGAGCGCCTGTGGACCGTCGGCGACCAGCCGCCGCCGCCGGAAGGCTACGAAGGCAAGTTCGAGACCGACGACGAAGACCGGTTCTGAGAGAGCTGCGTCCGAGACGAAGGGTTTGCAGCGATGTAGCGACGGCGCCCCAGGGCGCCGTCGTCGTTTGCGGGGCATGCGTTTTGCACGGCGCTTCGAAGTCCGGGACGGGCGAGAGCGGTCGGCCCGCGCGGACGTCTGGAATCCAGGCAGAGAAAAGGCGCCCGAAGGCGCCCTTTCTTAATCGGCGAATGGCGTAATCAGTTGCGCGACTGCAGCTTCGACAGCAGGCGCAGGAACTCGATGTACAGCCACACCAGGGTCACCATCAGGCCGAACGCGCCGTACCACTCCATGTACTTCGGCGCGCCCTGCTCGACGCCGGTTTCGATGAAGTCGAAATCGAGCACCAGGTTCATCGCCGCGACCACCACCACGAACAGGCTGAAGCCGATGCCGATCAGGCCCGATTCGTGGATGTAGGGGATGTTGATGTTGAACAGGCCCAGCACCATTGTGGCCAGGTAGATCAGGAAGATGCCGCCGGTGGCCGCGGCCACGCCGAGCTTGAAGTTCTCGGTCGCCTTGATCAGGCCCGAGCGATACGCGAACAGCAGCGCGAACAGGGTGCCGAAGGTCAGCATCACCGCCTGGATCACGATGCCCGGGAACTTCGCCTCGAAGATCGAGGAGATGGCGCCGAGGAAGAAGCCCTCGACCAGCGCGTACAGCGGCGCGGTGACCGGCGCCCAGGTCTTCTTGAAGGTGGTGATCAGGGCCAGGATGAGGCCGCCGATCGCGCCGCCCCAGACGTAGGGGCCGGCGCCGACCGCGCCGAGTTCGGTGATCTGGACCTGGCTCCAGGCGAAGGACGCGGTGATGACGGTCAGCAGCAACAACACGCCGGTCTTGTTGACCGTACCGTTCAGGGTCATCACCTGGTCGCCGCCGCGCACGACCGAGCCGGTGCCGAGGTCGAGGAAGGTCGAATCCTTCAATGCGGGATTGCCGCTGCGCATGGTCTTGCTCCTTGGAAAACGCGGTTTTGAGATTGAATACTAGCTGGGGTCGAAGCATACATCGCACAAGCGGCGCCGGCTCGGGCAGGGCGGTGGCGCGGCGGCGATGCACGATTGACAGGAAACAAAGCGCCGCCCACACTATGCGGCCTTTCGCGGTCTTGGCGTGTCGCGGGAGTCCCGGCTCGGGGTATAGCTCAGCCTGGTAGAGCGCCAGCTTTGGGAGCTGGATGTCGTGGGTTCGAATCCCTCTGCCCCGACCATCCATCGAGCAGGCTCGGCCGTCAGTTAAGATGTAATCTGGCGCCCGTAGCTCAACCGGATAGAGCACCGGCCTTCTAAGCCGGTGGTTGTGGGTTCGAGTCCCGCCGGGCGCGCCAAAAAAGTTTTCGCGAACCTGCGTTCGTGGTTCAATGACGCAGGTCGCAGCAGGTTTATGGTGGATGTAGCTCAGTTGGTTAGAGCACCGGATTGTGATTCCGGGGGTCGCGGGTTCAAATCCCGTCTTCCACCCCAAGGTGTTGTGCGGTACTGATTTTTTCTGTATAGTTCCGCACCTAGTTTCACCGGGCTGTTAGCTCAGTTGGTAGAGCAGTTGACTCTTAATCAATAGGTCCAAGGTTCGAATCCTTGACAGCCCACCAAAATCGAAAGGCACCTGGAGCGATCCAGGTGCCTTTTTCTTTGCCCGCGATTTGGAGCGGGTTTGCCTTCAGGCCGGCACGCCTGAAGCCGGCCCGTCCGCAGCCGAGGGGGGCATGCCGCCGTCGCCGGTCCGGCGCCGGTTTCCAGCGGCTTGCGGCGATCGCGCGTGCGGGCGAACCCGCCTGCGGTTCGATACTCTTCGGCCATCACATGACCGGTTCGAAACGAGCATGAGCGAGTGCTGCGGTTGCGGCAAGGTGGTGGACGTCGCGGCACTGCAGGCCAGGCAGCGCCGCGTCCTCGCGATCGTGCTCGCCATCAACATGGCCACCTTCGCGATGATGGTTTTCGCGGCCTGGTACAGCCGGTCCTCATCGGTCTTGTCGCAAGGCCTCGACAACCTCGGCGACGCGCTGACCTACGCCCTCAGTCTGGCTGTGGTCGGCGCGAGCCGACGGTCCAAGGCGCGAGTGTCCTTGTTCAAGGGCCTGCTGATCCTGGCGGCGGCGGTCGCAGTGGCCGTGCAGATCGCCTGGCGCTTATGGCACCCCGCGATGCCCCTGTTCGAGGGCATGGGCATCGCCGCGACGCTGAATCTGGCGGCGAACTACGTTTGTCTGCGGTTGCTGTCGCCTTACCGGGAGGGCGACGTGAACCTGGCCTCGGCCTGGGAATGCGCGCGCAACGATATCTACGAGGGCTTCGCCCTGGTCGCGGCCACGCTGCTGGTGTGGCTCTTCGGCGCGGGCTGGCCCGATCTTGCGATCGCCGCGGCGCTGTTGATCCTGTTCCTGCGTTCGGCGTCCCGGGTCCTGGGCGCCTCCTGGCGAGAGCTGCGCGCGGCCTCCTGACAGCGCGGCGGGCGGTGCGATCGCCAGGCGCTTTTTCCCGGCGCGACCGCTAGAATGCGTCGGCCGCATCCCTGCGATGCCGGCCCTGGGCGAAAGTGGCGGAATTGGTAGACGCACTGGATTTAGGTTCCAGCGGGTAACCCCCGTGCGGGTTCGAGTCCCGCCTTTCGCACCACGTAGGCGGGTCGGCAGCCACCCGCCGTGCATGCACCAATGGCCGAAAGCTCCAGCCGGGCTCCTGCTGCAGGTCGGCAGCCACCCGCGCCTCGGCCCGATCATCCAAGCGGCTCGCCGGCCCGGACCGGTCGCTTTCCGGCCAGCTCTACCGGCAAACCCGGACCCGCCGCCGGCCCCAAACCGCCGCCGGCTGCGACCCAGGTCGCGAATTCCGCCGTTTCGGGCCCCACCACCCCGCCCGGACGGCTGTTCCGCCCCCGGGCGCTGGCAGCCCGGCCCGTAATCGGCCAAACTAGCAAGTTCCGCTGGCCGACGAGGGTCTCGTCGATAACGGCGGCCGGACAAGATCATCAACATCGTGCTGCGGCGAGTGCCGTGGTCGCAGGAGTGGATATGCAAGTTTCGCTCGAATCGCTGGGCTCGCTCGAACGCCGATTGACCTTCAGCCTCCCGGCCGAGAACCTGGAAAACCAGGTCGGCGGCCGCCTGCGCGAAATCGCGCGCGGCGCCAAGATCAAGGGCTTCCGCCCCGGCAAGGTGCCGACCAAGGTCATCGAGCAGCGCTTCGGCGCGCAGGTGCGGGCGGAAATCCTCGACGGCATGCTGCGCGAAGGCTTCAGCAACGCCATCCGCGAGGAAAAGCTGCAGATCGCCGGTAACCCGCGCATCGAGCCGGCCAACGAAAGCGGCGAGACGCTGTCCTACGTGGCGACCTTCGAGGTCGTGCCGGACTTCGGCGAGATCGACGTGGCCAAGCTCAACATCGTGCGTCACGTCGCCGAAGTCGCCGAGGCCGACATCGACGCGATGATCGAAAACCTGCGCCTGCAGCGCCGCACCCTGAAGTCGGTCGACCGCGCCGCTCAAGAGGGCGACGTGGTCGAGCTGGAAACCTGGACCCAGGTCGGCGAGGAGCGTCTGCCGGCCGAAGGCGCCGAGCACGGCAGCACCGTGATCGGTTCGGAGTCGATGTTCAAGCCGCTCGAGGACGCCCTGATCGGCCTCAAGGCCGGCGAGGAAACCGTCGCCGAAGTCGAATTCCCGGCCGAATGGCGTGCTCCGCAGCTCGCCGGCCAGAAGGCCAGCGTGCACCTGAAGCTGAACCACGTCTCCGAGCCGGTCCTGCCGGAAGTCGACGCCGAGTTCATCAAGAGCTTCGGCGTGAAGAGCGGCGATGCCGAGCAGTTCCGCAGCGACATCCGCACCAACCTCGAGCGCGAGCTCAAGGGCGCGCTGATGACCCGCCTGCGCCGCGAAGTCGGCGAGCAGCTGATCGCCGCTTACGAGTCGGTCGAAATGCCGCCGAAGCTGGTCGAGAACGAAGCCCGCGACATGGTGTGGCAGACCGTGGAGCAGGCCCGCCGCCAGGGCCGCCAGATCGAAGCCCCGGCCGACGCGCACCTGAACTACATGGATGCGGCGCGCAAGCGCGTGCTGGTCGGGCTGCTGGTCGGCGAGATCGCCCGCCGCCACGAGCTGCGCCTGGAGCCCAAGCGCGTCAACGAGACCCTGCGCCTGATCGCCTCGACCTACGAGGAGCCGCAGCAGGTGATCGATCTGTACCGCAACGACCAGCAGCTGATGGCCGGCCTGCAGAACCGGGTGATGGAAGAGCAGGTGATCGACTGGATCGCCGAGCGCGCCCAGCACACCGAGCAGCCGCTGTCGTTCAGCGAAGCGATTCGTCCGGCCTGAGCGGACGCTTTCGAGCGTTCCCGATCGGGCGTGCCAGGCGGTAATGCCGCTTTTGGCAGTCGCGCCTCTTGCGCTGCGGTCCGGCCGGCCCCAAGTTGGCCGGACCGCGCTTGCGTTACAAGCGCACTCCACGTCAGCCAATAGGTGCCGTTGAAATGGATAACCGAACCAAAGCATTGAATCTGGTGCCGATGGTGGTCGAGCAGACCAGCCGCGGCGAACGCGCCTACGACATCTATTCGCGCCTGCTCAAGGAGCGCGTGATCTTCCTCGTCGGCGGCGTCGACGACCATGTCGCCAACGTGATCGTGGCCCAGATGCTGTTCCTGGAAGCCGAGAACCCCGAAAAGGACATCAGCCTCTACATCAACTCGCCGGGCGGCGTGGTCACCGCCGGCATGGCGATCTACGACACCATGCAGTACATCAAGCCGGACGTGAGCACGATCTGCGTCGGCCAGGCCGCCAGCATGGGCGCGCTGCTGCTCGCCGCAGGCGCGCCGGGCAAGCGTTACGCCCTGCCGAACTCGCGGGTGATGATCCACCAGCCGCTCGGCGGCTTCCAGGGCCAGGCGACCGACATCGACATCCACGCCCGCGAGATCCTGACCCTGCGTCAGCGCCTTAACGAGATCCTGTCCAAGCACACCGGCCAGGCGCTGGAGACGATCGCGCGCGATACCGAGCGCGACAACTTCAAGAGCGCCGAAGCCTCGCGCGAATACGGCCTGATCGACCAGGTCCTCGAGCGCCGTCCGGACGATTCGGTTCAGGCCGCCTGACCGTTCGCCAAGACGCGCAAACCCTTGATCGCACTGGATAACCGCCGTCAGTCCCGTCCGCAGGGCGGGGCCTGGGGGTGTGTTATTCTCGGGCTGCGATAGCCGAACCGGCCATTCAGGCGCTTGCCGAGAGGGCCGTTCGGGAATATGAGTACGACTGAGCACCAACGGGCCAAAGCATGACCGACGATCGACAAGGACGCAGCACGGGCGACAGCAACAAGATCCTGTATTGCTCGTTCTGCGGTAAAAGCCAGCATGAGGTCCGCAAGCTGATTGCGGGCCCGAGCGTCTTCATCTGCGATGAATGCGTCGAGCTGTGCAACGACATCATCCGCGAGGAGCTCGAGGAGAAGGCGCAGTCGGCCCGCAGCCACCTGCCGAAGCCGCGCGAGATTCTCGAGGTGCTCGACCAGTACGTGATCGGCCAGCAGCGCGCCAAGCGCACCCTGGCGGTGGCCGTATACAACCATTACAAGCGCATCGAGAGCCGGCAGAAGAACGACGACGTCGAACTGTCGAAGTCGAACATCCTGCTGGTCGGCCCGACCGGTTCGGGCAAGACGCTGCTGGCCGAAACGCTGGCGCGCCTGCTCAACGTGCCGTTCACGATCGCCGACGCCACCACCCTGACCGAAGCCGGTTACGTGGGCGAAGACGTCGAGAACATCATCCAGAAGCTGCTGCAGAAGTGCGACTACGACGTCGAGAAGGCGCAGCAGGGCATCGTCTACATCGACGAAATCGACAAGATCTCGCGCAAGAGCGACAACCCGTCGATCACCCGCGACGTCTCCGGCGAAGGCGTGCAGCAGGCGCTGCTGAAGCTGATCGAAGGCACCATCGCCAGCGTGCCGCCGCAGGGCGGGCGCAAGCATCCGCAGCAGGAATTCCTGCAGGTCGACACGCGCAACATCCTGTTCGTGGTCGGCGGCGCGTTCGCCGGCCTGGACAAGATCATCCAGCAGCGCAGCACCGAGGCCGGCGGCATCGGCTTCGGCGCCAAGGTCAAGAGCAGCGAGCGCAAGATCGACATCGGCCGGATCCTGGCCGAGGTCGAGCCGGAAGACCTGATCAAGTTCGGCCTGATCCCCGAGTTCGTCGGCCGCCTGCCGGTGGTCGCCACGCTCGAGGAGCTCGACGAAGCCGCGCTGATCTCGATCCTGACCGAGCCGAAGAACGCGATCACCAAGCAGTTCCGCAAGCTGTTCGAGATGGAGAGCGTCGAGCTCGAATTCCGTCCCGACGCGCTCGCGGCGATCGCCCGCCGCGCGCTCAAGCGCAAGACCGGCGCGCGCGGCCTGCGCACCATCGTCGAGTCGGTCCTGCTGGACACGATGTACGAGCTGCCTTCGCTGGAAAACGTCAGCAAGGTGGTCGTCGACGAGTCGGTGATCGAGCACAAGTCCGAGCCGTACCTGATCTACCAGACGCCTCCGCCGCAGCCGAAAGTCGCCGCGGCCGAGTGAACCCCGAACGCCCCGGCCCTGCCGGGGCGTTTGGCATCCGGGACCGGTAACGGCCGGCCTGAGCGCCACGGCCACGCCGCGGTCGCTGCACTGGGTGCGGGCCGAGGCCGGGCGCCTCTCGAATCCGGTCCGCCCGCCGCAGGCGCTGCCGCCCGCGCGTATCCCGCTGGTGACTCCTGCGCAGGCCGTCAGGGCCGGC
>NZ_JBPKJP010000069.1:0-24140 GCF_051217035.1 Lysobacter sp. 1R34A | reverse complement strand
GCTCGCCGGCGCCGTCGGCGACGCGGATCGCGCGCCAGGCCGGGTCGCCGTCGGCCAGGCCCACGAAACGTACCAGGCGGTAGCGCTGCAGGCGCGGCAGTTCGGCCAGGCGCGCTTCCAGCGCCTCGCCGAAATCGCGCGCGACCACGATCCGGCCGAATTCCTCGCGGCCGTAGCGCTCGGCTTCGAGCACCGCGCGGCCGAAGTCGCCGCGGCGGCTGATGTGGATGCGCCGGATCGAACCGGTCGGCGCGCGCAGCTTGGCCAGCACGCCGAGGGCGGTCAGGGCGTTGACGGTGGCTTCGGCGAAACTCAGGTTGCGTTCGTCGAACACCGCCGGCAAGGCGCCCGGGGGCGCCGCCTCGACCAGGCCGACATCGAGGCCGAGCCGGTCCAGCGCGATGGCGAGACTGGCGCCGACCAGGCCACCGCCGACGATCAGGACGTCGTGGCTGGCATACACCGCGGATTCGTCCGCGGCGGATGTGGCGGAAGCGGGTGTGGCGGGAGCGGGCGTGACGGGAGCGGGCGTCGCCGCAGCCGGCGCCTGCCCCTCGGGGGTGTCTACGACTGGATTCATGCGTTCATGATACGACCGCGCCCGCGGCGAGTCTGTCGGAGGCGGCCAGGATCTTGTGCACGGGTCGCTCTTCGTCGCCAAGGATCAAGCACTTAGCACCGGATCGCGCTGCGATCCGTTCACCCCGGGACGCAAACCGGCACTTTCGCCGCAGGTTCCTTAGAATGGGCGGATTGGCGCGCCAGTCCGGCGTCAGGAGCCACAGTCATGAAGCCGAACACCCAACGCAGCCTCGTCCTGGCCTTGCTGGCCCTGCTGATGGTCGCCACCCGCGTCAATCACTGGACGCCGATCCCCGACGCCTCGTGGGCGGTGTTCTTCATCGGCGGCTTCTATCTGCGCCAGTGGACCCGCTGGGCCTTCCCGGCGCTGATGGCGCTGGCCGTGGTCGTCGACTACGCGGTGATTTCCCGCCAGGGCATCAGCTTCTGGGACCACTACTGCGTCTCGGCGGCGTACTGGTTCCTGGTCCCGGCCTATTTCTCGATGTGGGCCGGCGGCCTGTGGGTCTCGCGCAACTACCGGCGCAACTGGGGCACGCTCGGCCTGACCGTGGTCGCCCTGCTCGCCTCGACCGTGGTCTGCCAATTGCTGAGCCAGGGCAGCTTCTACTGGCTGTCGGACTCGGTCGCCGACAAGAGCGTCGCCGGCTGGGCCGCCAACTACGCCCAGTGGCTGTTGCCCTACCTGCAGACGACCGCGACCTATGTCGGCATCGCCGCAGTGGTCCAGGTCATCGCCGCGTCCGCGGCCAAGTCGAAGGCGTCGGCGACGCACTCCGACGGCGCCCGCAAGCTCTGACCGCGCGCCTCGATCGATGGGCAACCGTCTCTCGAAAATCTATACGCGCACCGGCGACGACGGCAGCACCGGCCTCGGCGACGGCAGCCGCATCGCCAAGGACTCGGCCCGGGTCACCGCCTACGGCACGGTCGACGAGGCCAATTCGACGATCGGCCTGGTGCTCGCCAGCGAATTGCCGGACGCCATCCGCGAACAGCTGGTGGCGATCCAGCACCAGATGTTCGACCTCGGCGGCGAGCTGTGCATTCCCGGCCATGCGGCGATCTTCGACGCCGACATCGACCGCCTCGAACAATGGCTCGACGGCCATAACGAAGAACTGCCGCCGCTGAAGGATTTCATCCTGCCCGGCGGCGGCGAGGCCGCGGCGCGCTGCCACATCGCCCGCACTGTGGTGCGCCGCGCCGAGCGCGAAACCGTCGCCCTGGCGCGGCTGGACAGCGTGCGCCCGGAAGCGGTGCGCTATCTCAACCGCCTCTCCGACCTGCTATTCGTGCTGGCCCGCGTGCTGGCGCGCGCGAGCGGCCACGGCGAGGTGCTGTGGAACCACGAGCGCCGCAAGGGCTAGCGATGCGCATCTACACGCATCCGGCCTGCACGCGCCACGACCCGGGTCCGGGTCATGCCGAGCGGCCGTTGCGTCTGGTCGCCGTCACCGAAGCGCTGCGCGAGGCCTATCCTTCGCTCGACTGGCGCGAAGCGCCCGGCGCCAGCCGCGGCCAGTTGCTGCGCGCGCACGGCGACGCCCTGCTCTCGCTGATCCTCGATACCCAGGTCGACGGCCCGATGGCGCTCGACCCCGACACCGTGCTCGCGCCCGGCTCGGCCGAGGCCGCACTGCGCGCCGCCGGCGCCGGCATCGCCGCGGTCGACAGCGTGATCAAGGGCGAGGACAAGCGCGTGTTCTGCGCGGTGCGCCCGCCCGGTCACCACGCCACCGGCGATGCCGCGATGGGCTTCTGCCTGTTCAACAACATCGCCGTCGCCGCCGCCCATGCCTGCGAAAAACACCACCTGGAGCGGGTGGCGGTGATCGATTTCGACGTCCATCACGGCAACGGCACCCAGGCGATCTTCGACACCGACCCGCGGGTGCTGTACGTCAGCTCGCACCAGATGCCGCTGTATCCGGACACCGGCTACGCCCACGAACGCGGCATCGGCAACATCATCAACGCCCCGCTGCCGGCCGGCACCGGCAGCGCAGGCTTCCGCAAGGTCTGGCGCGAGCACCTGCTGCCGACCATCGACGCGTTCCGTCCGCAGTTGGTGCTGATCTCCGCCGGCTTCGACGCCCACCGCCGCGATCCGCTGGCCCAGGTCGAACTCGACGGCGAGGACTTCGCCTGGATTACCCGCGAGCTGGTCGCGATCGCCGAGCGCCACGCGCTCGGACGGGTGGTGTCGATGCTCGAAGGCGGCTACGACCTGGCGGCGCTGCGCGAGAGCGCGGTGGCGCATGTGGGCGCCTTGATGGAGTGAAGGGCGCGGTCGCGACTTGCGTCGCTCCAGTGGATTCGTGGCATGCGTTGTAGGGTCCCCGGCCTTTGTAGGAGCGACGTGAGTCGCGACAAGGGACTCGCAGCGACCGCAAGGCCGACGTTATCGATTGAAGCGTAGTGGTTTCGCAGGGTAGGAGCGGCGCAAGCCGCGACATCGCTGCGGCGGTCTCGCGGCGTCTCGATCCGAAAATTTCAAATCAAAATCAAACCCAAAGCTTCCGCCACTAAAGCGGCGGGTTACTTTCTTTTGTCATAAGCAACAAAAGAAAGCTAACCAAAGAAAAGTGCTTTTCTTTGAATCAAGGGCCCGCGCGCTCGATGCATACGCGGTGATTTTTCATACGGGACATCCTCGTCCCGATGAAAAACGGCGCGCATCCCTGCGCGCCGCCCTCCGGGTCTTCCATGGCCTTCGCTAGGTCGAGGCGGCGCACGGCTAGCGCCAGAGCAAGGGCCAGGGCGGAGCAGATCGAAGGTTTAGGCGCCGCGAACCGCGACAGGGACGCACCGGCTTGGGGATCACGGTCGCGGCTTGCGCCGCTCCTACCCTTAGGATGCCGGCCGGCGAGAGAGGCCGTGGTCGCGACTCACGCCGCTCCTAAAAGGCCAGCCCCAGCACCGCAAATCCCGCGCACTCGCCCCTGTAGGAGCGACGTAAGTCGCGACCGCGGAATGTACGGGGGTGACGAGGCCGTCGTCGTCCGCCGAAGCTGGGTGTCCTCGCCGGGGCAGGAGCGGCCCGGGCCGCGATCGGGGGCTACCCGACGCCTTAAGAAGGGCCGGGCGCACCCGGGCCCGGCATCAGCCTGCCGCCGGCTCCGGCTCGAACCCCAGCGCCGCGGAGTTGATGCAGTAGCGCAGGCCGGTCGGCTTCGGGCCGTCCGGGAACACGTGGCCCAGGTGCGACTGGCAGCGCGCGCACTTGACCTCGATCCGGCGCATACCGTGACTCTCGTCGGCGACCTCGGCCACCGCTTCGGGCCGCAAGGGCTGCCAGTAACTCGGCCAGCCGCTGCCGGAGTCGTACTTGGCCTGCGAGGAGAACAGGGCCTCGCCGCAGGCGGCGCAGGTGTAGGTACCGGCCTCCTTGTGGTTCCAGAAGCGCCCGGTGAAGGCCCGCTCGGTCGCCGAGCAACGACAGACGGCGTATTGCTCGGGGGAGAGCTGCTCGCGCCATTCAGCTTCGCTCTTCTCGACCGGTGCCGGGGGCGGACTGGGGTGCTGGCTCATGACTCCTCCGTGGGGGCGGTCGCGTTCGGGGAAAATGAACGCCGATGCCGCTTAGATGGCGCCCGCGTTGCCCGCTTGCAAGGGATACGGCAAGCTAACGACCGTTTTTCCGTCCACCGGATGCTCGCGTGCGCAAACCCCTTCGCCTGCTCCCGTTGTCGCTGTGCATCGCCATCGCCCTGCCCGCTTATGCGGCGGACGACAACGAGAACTGGGGCCTGTGCCCGTTGATCGACGCGGTGCCGTCCTTCGACGACGCCCCGGCCCCGACCGGCACCGCCGAACAACGCGCCGAACAGCCGACCGATATCGACGGCGGCACCCTGCAGCGGGCCGGCACCGACGACAACATCGTCGTCCAGGACAATGTGCGCTTGAGCCGCGGCGACCAGTTCCTGGGCACCGACAAGCTCAGCTACCACCAGGAATCGGGCAAGTACACGGCCGAGGGCCATGTCCGCTACCAGGACTCGAGCATGCGCCTGGTCGCCGAGCGCGCCGAGGGCGACCAGAACGCCGACCAGCACCGGATCGAGGACGTCGAGTACCAGCTGACCGCGCGCCGCGGCAACGGCGGGGCCGAGCGCATCGAGCTCAACGGCGCCAAGGGCGCCCTGCACGGCTCGACCTATTCGACCTGCGCGCCGAACCAGCGCTCCTGGGAGCTGCGCGCCCACCGCATCGACATCGACACCGCCGAGGGCATGGGCGTGGCGCGCAACGCCACCCTGCGCATCGGCAAGGTGCCGGTGCTGTACGTGCCCTGGTTCGTGTTCCCGGTCGACGACCGCCGCCGCACCGGCCTGCTGTATCCGAACATCGGCCTGTCGGGCAAGAACGGTTTCGACTGGCGCCAGCCGATCTACCTCAACTTGGCGCCGAACTACGACGCCACCCTGTATCCGCGCTACATGAGCAAGCGCGGCGTGGCCATGGGCGGCGAGTTCCGCTGGCTGTACGGCAGCGGTTCCGGCGAGGTCTCGGGCAACTGGATGCCGAACGACGACCTGGCCGGCAACGACCCGGGCCGCTACACCGACTACCGCCGCGACCCGCCGGGCCCGTTCCAGATCCCGCGCGACCGCATGCCGGAGAAGAACCGCGGCGAGTTCGCGCTGAAGACCACCCACCGTCTCGACGGCACCTGGTACGCCGCGGCCAACCTGGCCTGGGTCAGCGACAAGTACTACCTGCAGGACTTCAGCAACAGCCTCTACGGCCAGTCGGCGATCTCGCTGCGCAGCGAAATCGGCCTGTACGGCCGCGGCCGCTACTGGGACGCGAGCCTGATCGCCGACCACAACCAGTTGGCCGACTTCACCCTGCAGGAGAATTCGCTGGCCTACGACCGCCTGCCGCGCGCGACCTTCCATTGGGCGCAGCCGTTCGGCAAGTGGGTCGAAGCCGGCGTCGACACCGAGGCCGTGCGTTTCCAGCACGAGGACGTCAAGTTCACCCCCGGCGATCCCAACGCGCCGGTCGGGTTGCGCCGCGACATGCCCGGCGGCAGCCGCTTCGACGTCAAGCCTTTCATCAGCTTCCCGCTCGAAGGCGCCAGCTGGTTCATCCGCCCGAAGCTGGCCTGGCGCTACACCGCCTACGAGCTGGAACGCGGCATGGCCGAGCAGATGGCCGAGCAGCAGGCCGCGGCCTTCGTCGCCGCCAACCCGACCGTGCCCAACACTCCGGAGCTGGTGCGCAGCTTCTACGACAAGTCGCCGAACCGCAGCGTGCCGATCACCTCGATCGACGCGGGCATGTATTTCGATCGCGAGACCGAAATCCGCGGCGACCACTACCTGCACACCCTGGAACCGCGCGTGTTCTACCTGCGCGCGCCGTATCGCGACCAGGCCGGCATGCCGCTGTTCGACACCAACCCGATGTCGTTCAGCTGGGGCGCGCTGTTCCGCGACAACCGCTACACCGGCGCCGACCGCCAGACCGACGCCAACCAGCTCACCACCGCCCTGACCACCCGCCTGATCAGCCAGGACGACGGCCGCGAGCGGCTGGCGGCGAGCATCGGCCAGATCCAGTACTTCGACGACATCCGCGTCGTCGCCGGCGCCGAAACCCCGATCAAGCAGGGCAAGTCGGCCTGGGTCGCCGATGTCAGCGTGTCGCCGAGCGACCGCTGGACGATCAACGCGACCTACCAGTGGGACCCCAAGCTGCGCAGCGAGGATCTCGCCAGCCTGCGTGCGCGCTATCTGTTCGGCAACAACGGCGTGGTCAACTTCGGCTACCGCTATCGTCGCGATCTGTCGGTCTCGCCGACCGCGCCGAAGGACAGGCGCGACCTGTTCGAGCAGGCCGATTTCTCGTTCCTGTATCCGATCAACGACAACTGGAGCGTGGTCGGCCGCTACTACTACTCGATCAAGGACAAGCGCGCGCTCGAACAGATCGCCGGCGTGCAGTGGGAAAGCTGCTGCCTGGCGGTCCGCCTGATCGCTCGCCGCTACCAGCGCAACCGCTCCGAAGACCTCAACAGCTCGCTTCAGGTGGAGTTCGAGCTCAAGGGCCTAGGCTCCGCCGGCCAGAACACGGAGCGCGTTTTGCGCCGTGCTATTCTCGGCTATAACCGCGACGACCTGTATCTGGCGCCGCCGTCTCCCACGGTCAGCCGCCAAAATCGCGGCGACGACGCCGACTCGACTCTCGAACCGACCCTATGAACAAATTCTTCGCGAGCCCGCTCCTGGCGAGCCCGGTTTTGGCAAGTCTGCTGGCCGCCGGCCTGCTGTTCGGCGGGAACGTCCGGGCCCAGGATCTGCAGCCGATCGACCGCATCGCGGCGGTGGTGGACGAGGACGTGATCCTCAAGACCGAGCTCGACCGCGCCATCGCCAACATCATGAGCCAGTACGCCGGCCGCACCGATCAGTTGCCGCCGCGCGACGTGCTCGAGCGCCAGGTGCTCGAGCGCCTGATCCTGCTCAAGATCCAGGTCGCCCAGGCCCAGGGCACCGGCGTGCGGGTGACCGATCAGGAAATCGATCAGGCCATCGGCAACATCGCCGCCTCCAACAAGATCAGCGTCGACCAGCTGCGCCAGCAGCTGGCCCGCGACGGCAGCTCCTATAACGACTTCCGCAGCTCGATCCGCGACGAACTGCTGGTCCAGCGCCTGCGCCAGCGCTTCGCCCAGACCCGCATTTCGGTCAGCGACGCCGAGATCGACGCGGCCCTGGCCGCGCAGGCCAACACCGGCACCCAGTACCACCTCGCCCACATCCTGATCGCCCTGCCCGAAGGCGCCACGCCCGAGCAGATCGCGACCGCGCAGAAGAAGGTCGAAGGCGTGAAGGCGCTGATCGACAAGGGCGAGATGGACTTCAACGCCGCCGCCGTGCGCTATTCCGACAGCCCCAATGCGCTGGAAGGCGGCGATCTGGGCTGGCGCGGCCTCGACGAAATCCCGGCCGCGTTCGCCGAGCTGATGCGCAAGATGAGCGCCGGCCAGGTCACCGAGCCGATCCGCGGCCCGAGCGGCTTCCAGTTGCTCAAGCTGGTCGAAGTCCGCGACGCCTCGCAGTCCGGGCCGAAGCTGGTCACCCAGTACAACGCCCGCCACATCCTGGTCCGCATCAGCGACACCGTCAGCGAAGCGCAGGCCAAGGCCAAGGCCGAGACCCTGCGCGCACGCATCGCCGGCGGGGCCAAGTTCGAGGACGTGGTCAAGGAAAGCTCCGAAGACCTGGCCTCGCAGGCCAAGGGCGGCGATCTGGGCTGGTTCACCCAGGACGAGTTCGGTCCCGAGTTCGGCGGCGCCGTCGCGGCGCTGGCCGACAACGAAATTTCCCAGCCGATCCACAGCCAGGCCGGTTATCACATCGTCCAGCGCATCGGCAGCCGCCAGAGCGACGTCGCCGACCAGAGCAAGCGCGCCCAGGTCCAGGAGACCATCGGCCGCCGCAAGCTCGAGGAAGAGTGGAACCGCTACCTGCGCGAGAAGCGCGGCGAAGCCTTCGTCGACTTCCGCATCGGCAAGGCCGCGGAAGAAAACGCCGCACCGGCGGAACCGGCCAAGCCGGCCGCCTCCGGCGGCTGAGGTGACCCTGCCCCGGCTCGCGCTGGTGCCGGGCGAGCCGGCCGGCGTCGGGCCGGAGCTCTGCCTGCGGCTGCTCCAGCAGCCGCGCGACTACGACCTGGTCGCCTTCGCCGATGCGCGCAGCCTGCGCGCCGCTGCCGACGCACTCGGCCTGCCTCTGACCCTGCTGCCGCCGGACCGCCCCTCGCGGGCTCCCGGCGAACTGGCCCTGGTCGACCTGCCCAACGCCGTCGTCCCCGCCTTCGGCCAGCCCGAGCCGCGTAACGCCACAGCGGTGATCGGCGCGCTGCGCGCCGGCGCCGAGGGTTGCCTGCGCGGAGAGTTCGACGGCCTGGTCACCGGCCCGGTGCACAAGGCGGTGATCAACGAGGGCGGCATCGCCTACACCGGCACCACCGAGCTGCTCGCCGACCAGGCCGGCTGCGAGGTAGTGATGATGCTCGCCAACGACATCGTCCGGGTCGGCCTGGCCACCACCCACCTGCCGCTGCGCGCGGTCGCCGACGCGATCGAGCCGGTCGCGCTGGCCCGCACCCTGCGCATCGTCGAGGCGGCGCTGCGTCGCGACTTCGGCATCGCCGCACCGATCCTCGCCGTGCTCGGCCTCAACCCGCACGCGGGCGAGGCCGGCCACATGGGCCGCGAGGAGATCGAGGTCATCGAGCCGGTGCTGGCGGCGCTGCGCGCCGAGGGCCTGAACCTGGTCGGCCCGCTGCCGGCCGACACCGCCTTCCTGCCGGCCAAGCTGCGCGGCTTCGACGCGGTGCTGGCGATGTACCACGACCAGGGCCTGCCGGTGCTCAAGTACAGCGGCTTCGAGCGTGCGGTGAACATGACCCTGGGACTACCCTATCCGCGCGTCGCGGTCGATCACGGCACCGCGCTCGACCTCGCCGGCCGCGGCCTGGCCGATCCGTCCAGCCTGATCGCCGCCGCCGAAACCTGCGCGCGCATCGCGCGCACCCGCCGCAGCACGTCCGGAGGCACGCCATGACCGGCACGGCCAGATCGCACGCCAAGGGCTTCAAGCCCGAGGCCAAGAAACATTTGGGCCAGCACTTCCTGCACGACGGCGGCATCATCGCCATGATCGTGCACGCGGTGGACCCCAAGCCCGGCGACCGCCTGGTCGAGATCGGCCCCGGCCAGGGCGCGATCACCTTCCCCCTGCTCGACCGCCACGGCGAACTGACCGTGATCGAGTTCGACCGCGACCTGATCTTTCCCTTGACCGACGGCGCGCGCGCCCACGGCACCCTGGAAGTGATCCACCGCGACGTGCTGACCGTGGATTTCACCGCGCTGGCCAACGAGGACAAGATCCGCCTGGTCGGCAACCTGCCCTACAACCTGTCCTCGCCGATCCTGTTCCATGCGCTCGACCATGCCGCGGCGATCCGCGACATGCACTTCATGCTGCAGAAGGAGGTGGTCGACCGCATGGCCGCCGGCCCCGGCAGCAAGGTCTTCGGCCGCCTCAGCGTGATGCTGCAGGCGTATTGCCAGGTGATCGCCCTGTTCGATGTCCCGCCGGGCGCGTTTCGTCCGCCGCCGAAGGTCGATTCGGCGGTGGTGCGGATGATCCCGCACGCGCCCGACAAGATCGGCATCGTCGACCGTGCGCTGTTCGCGCGGGTGGTCCGCGACGCCTTCGGCCAGCGCCGCAAGACCCTGCGCAATGCGTTGTCGCAGGTCTGCGACGGCGCTGCGATCGAAGCCGCCGGGCTGCGCCCGGACGCGCGCGCCGAGCAGATCGAGGTCGCCGATTTCGTGACGCTGGCCAACTCGCTCGCCACCAGCGGCGCAGTCCTGGCCGAGCCGGGCCGGAACTAGCGCCGGTACGGCACGTCCGAGCGCGGGCGTATGCCCGCTGCGAAGGCACGGCGCGTCCCGCGGCGTTGCGTGCGCCAGGCGCCGGCCCGATGCGCCCCGCGCCCGAGCGGGGTCGCGCCGCAGACCGCGATCGGCGGCGATTATCTACCCCGCGGTTTTCACCGAGGCCCGCTCACCGATTATCACGGCCTGCGGCCGGCTCGTACGGGCCGGCGATTTTGCCCGACGATTTCGGCCGGAGATTTCGGCCGGTAATTCCGGGGCGCTGCGGTTATTTTCACGACTCATTCCCGCTTCATGCCCGCTTTGCTTAAACTGCCGCCATGGAACACCACCACGACTACGCTTTCGACATCGACGTGGCGACCCGCTACCTGGACGATCAGTCCGAACCGGAGCAGGACCGCTACGTCTTTGCCTACACCATCCATATCCGCAACGCCGGCAAGATTCCCGCGCGCCTGATGTCGCGCCACTGGGTCATCACCGACGCGAACGGCAAGGTGCAGGAAGTGCGCGGCGAAGGCGTGGTGGGCGAACAACCGTGGTTGCGTCCGGGCGACGACTACGAGTACACCTCGGGCGCCGTGCTGGAAACCAGCCTGGGAACGATGGAAGGCAGTTACGCGATGGTCGCCGACGACGGCACCCGCTTCGACGCGCAGATTCCGCCGTTCACGCTCACCATCCCGCGCACCCTGCATTGAGCGCGGACCACGTATGAGCGTTTGGGCAATAGGCGACCTCCAGGGCTGTTACGACGCGACCCAGCGCTTGCTGGAACGGATCGCGTTCGATCCGGCGCGCGACACGCTGTGGTTCTGCGGCGATCTGGTCAACCGCGGCGGGCAGTCGCTGGAGACCCTGCGCCTGGTGCATTCGCTGCGCCAGAGCAGCATCGTCGTCCTCGGCAACCACGACTTGTCGCTGCTCGCGATCGGCGAGCGCACCGAGGAAGAACAGCGCAAGGTCAATCCCGACCTGCAGCGCATCGTCCTGGCCGAGGACCGCAACGAACTGCTCGGCTGGCTGCGCATGCAGAAGCTGGTCCAGGTCGACCGCAAGCTCGGCTGGATGATGGTGCACGCCGGCCTGGCGCCGAAGTGGACCACCGGCATGGCCGAGCGCCATGCGCGCGAGGTCGAGGAGCGGCTGCACGGCGACCAGTACCGGCGCTTGCTCAAGAACATGTACGGCGACCGCCCGGCCTGGAATCCCAAGCTGGCCGGCATCGATCGCCACCGCGCGATCATCAACATCTTCACCCGCCTGCGTTATTGCACGCCGCGCGGCCGCATCGCCTTCGAGGACAAAGGCAGCCCGGGCACCCAGCCGGTCGGCCTCTACCCCTGGTACGAAGTGCCGGGCCGCGCCGAGCGCGACCTCAAGATCGTCTGCGGGCACTGGTCCACCCTCGGCCTTTTCATCGGCCATGGCGTGCATGCGATCGACACCGGCGCGGTCTGGGGCGGCAAGCTGACCGCGCTGCAGCTCGACACCGACGAACTGCGATTGGTGCAGGTGCCCGGGCGCGACGTGCCGGCCAATCCGCCGCGGCCTCGCCCGCCGCGCCAGCCGCAGAACCAGGGCTGAGCCGATGCGCCAGGGACGGCGATCCACCGCTTGCGCGATCGCGGCTGCCGCCGCGCTGATGTTCGCTGCGGCCTTCTCGCGCGCGCCGCAGGAGCCGGCGCCGGGAGCGACCGGGCCGGAGAACGGCAGCGCCCAGGCTTCGCCGCTGGCGGGCGACGCGGCCACCCGCACGCCGTCGCCGCCCCTGGTCGCCGCCGCGCGCGCGCAGATCGGCGTGACCCGTCTCTACGACCCGGCCTATGTGCGCTTGTCCTATCCGGGCGGCGACGTCGCCGCCGATCGCGGCGTCTGCACCGACGTGGTGATCCGCGCCCTGCGCACCCAGGGGCTCGACCTGCAGCAGGCCGTGCACGAAGACATGCGCGCGAACTTCGCCGCCTATCCGGCGATGTGGCGCGCGACCGCGACCGACCGCAGCATCGATCACCGCCGCGTGCCCAACCTGCGCCGCTGGTTCGAGCGCCAGCGCTGGTCGCTGCCGGTCAGCGACCGCGCCGCCGACTACCGGCCCGGCGATCTGGTCACCTGGGACCTCGGCCGCGGCGTGCCGCACATCGGCATCGTCTCCGACCGCAAATCCTACCGGGGCCGGCCGCTGATCCTGCACAACATCGCCCGCGGCACCCAGGAAGACGACCTGCTGTTCGACTACGCCATCACCGGCCACTATCGGCCGCGGCTGGAGCGCGGCAGCGCGAGCCTGGCGCGCTAGTGCCGTCATCCCGCGAAGGCGGGGATCCAGAGCCGCCCGTTACGGACTCTCCGTCAGTCCATTCCCAACCGCAGATAATCGACGAACTCGAACCCGAACTCGTTGCGCGCGTCGGCGGCATGCGCCTCGCGCGAGACCACTCGCCACTCGGCCGCATCGAAGCGCGGAAAAAAGGCGTCGGCGCCGTCCACTTCGGTATCGACCCGGGTCAGGTACAGACGCGTGGCAGCGGCCAGGCACAGCGCATAGACCTCGCCGCCGCCGATCACGCACAACTCGCCGGCGCCGTCGGCCTGCGCCAGTTCCAATGCCTGCTCGACCGAACCCACCGCCTCCATGCCGGCGAACGGCACTTCGCCGGAACGGGTCAACACCAGATTGCGCCGGCCCGGCAAGGCGCGGCCGAGCGACTGCGCGGTCTTGCGCCCCATCAGCAGCGGCTTGCCGAGGGTCAGCGCCTTGAAGCGTTTGAGGTCGTCGGACAGGCGCCACGGCAAGGCATTGTCGCGGCCGATGGCGTGGTTGCGGTCGAGTGCGGCGATCAGGCTCAGGCGCGGAGTTACCGATGCGGTCATTGCAAAGCCTCGTCGAGAATCTTCGATAAGCGAGTACGCGGAGTGGAGCCATCGGCGGTGTCGAACTCGATATCGTCGAGTTTCCACACTCCGTCCTCGCGCCGCATCAGCGCATCGTCGCGCCACTGCCGCCCGGGGCCCTGCCCCTTGGGCAAGTCGCTGCCGGTCAGCAGGATCTGCACACGCTCGGCGTCGACGCTCATAGCGGTGCGCCGGCCCAGCGCGAACGAAAGAATCATTTCGTCCTGCGCCGCACTGCTGAATACATCGCCTTCGATCAGAGGCGGCTTCAGGTCCGGATGCGCGGCAATGAACGCGGTTTGTGCGCGTTGCGCACGCTCCAGGCGTTGCCACAAGGCGCGAGTCAACAGCGGCCGGTAGGCGGCCAGGCGCGCGCCGCGCGGCAGGCCCGAGGCGAAGCCGGACATGGCCGGCGCACCGTCTTCGCCATAACCGCGCAGATGAGCGCGATAGAACGCGGCGGCGGCCGCATCGCTGCGAGCCGTGTCGTCGGCCGTAGCCGGCGCCGCGGCCGGCCGACGATCGGCGCGCTCGCTCGTCGTCCCGCATGCGCTCGCAGCAAGCGCGATCGACAGGGCCAGGCACGGGCCGGCAATGGAAGGTCGCAGCATGATCGCTCCTGCGGCGCCAACGGCGGCGCCGGAAGCGGTCACACTAATCCGGCGCACGTTCAAACCGCGTCTAGCACGGTCGCGCGGCGGCCGGCTCAGACCGCGACCGGCGCCTTGATCGCCGGCAACGGGTCGTAGCCTTCGATCGCGATGTCGTCGTAGCCGAAATCGAAGATGTCGCGGACTTCGGGATTGAGTTTCAAGCTCGGCAGCGCGCGCGGCGTGCGCGCGAGCTGTTCGCGCGCCTGCTCGTAGTGGTTGGAGTACAGATGCGCATCGCCGAGGGTATGGACGAAATCGCCGACGCCCAGGCTGCAGACCTGCGCGACCATGTGGGTCAGCAGCGCGTAGCTGGCGATGTTGAACGGCACGCCGAGGAAGATGTCGCCGCTGCGCTGGTACAGCTGGCAGCTGAGTTTGCCGTCGGCGACGTAGAACTGGAACAGCGCATGGCAGGGCATCAGCGCCATCCGCGGCAGGTCGGCGACGTTCCAGGCGCTGACGATCAGGCGGCGCGAATCGGGATTGCGCTGGATCTCGTCGATCACCCAGCGGATCTGGTCGATCTCGACGCCCTCGGCGCCGGCCCAGCGACGCCACTGCTTGCCGTAGACCGGACCGAGTTCGCCGTCGGCATCGGCCCACTCGTCCCAGATGCTGACCTTGTGTTCTTTCAGGTACGCCGTGTTGGTCTCGCCCTTGAGGAACCACAGCAGCTCGTGGACGATCGAGCGCAGGTGCAGTTTCTTGGTGGTGACCAGCGGGAAGCCGGCGTTCAAGTCGAAGCGCAGCTGCCAGCCGAACACGCTGCGCGTGCCGGTGCCGGTGCGGTCGGATTTCTCGGTGCCGTGTTCCAGCACGTGGCGTAGCAGGTCGAGGTACTGTTGCATGGTCTCAGCCCTTCGCCGGTTCGGCCGCGAGCGGCTGCGGCCGCAGGGTCGGCGAACGCGTCGACAGCCACAGCCAGAACAGGCCGAGGACGATCAGCGGCACGCTCAGCACCTGGCCCATGGTCAGCCAGCCGAACGCGAGGTAGCCGTGGTCGCCGATCTGCGCATCGGGCACGCGCACGAACTCGACCAGGAAACGGAAGCAGCCGTACAGCAGCGCGAACAAGCCGGACACCGCATAGCGCGGGCGCGGCTTGCTCGAGAACCACCACAGCGCCACGAACATCACCAGGCCTTCGAGCAGCGCTTGATAGAGCTGCGAAGGATGGCGGGCGAAACGGTCGAGACCGCCGCCGGCGAACTGGGTCTGCAACTGTTCGGCGGTCCAGCCGGCGAACTCCGGCGCGCGCGGGAAGATCACTCCCCAGCCGGCCTCGGTGGGCTTGCCCCACAACTCGCCGCCGATGTAGTTGCCGAGGCGGCCGAAGCCCAGGCCGGGCGGCACCAGCGGCGCGACGAAGTCCATCACGTCGAAGAAATGCGTGCGTTGGCGGTGCGACCACCACAGCGCCGCGGCCATCACCCCGAGCAGGCCGCCGTGGAAACTCATGCCGCCTTCCCAGATGCGGAACAGCATCAAGGGATCCTTGAGCAGTTCGGCGAAGTTGTAGAACACCACGTAGCCGATGCGGCCGCCCAGCACCACGCCGAGCATGGCGTAGAACAGCAGATCGCCGTAGGCCTGCTCGCCGACGCCGGGCAGGCGCCCGTCGCGGATCCGGCGTCGCCCCAGCCACCAGGCGGTGACGAAACCGAGCAGATACATGATCCCGTACCAATGGACTTGCAGCGGGCCGAGAGAGATCGCGATCGGGTCGATCTGGTGCAGGATGGTCATGCGGCGGACGATTCTTGAGGGACGATGACCGTCGTATTGTGCCCCACGCGGCCCGTACCCGGAGCGCCGCCCGGCCCCGGAAACCGGCACGGACACAGTGTTTCGGCAGCGATCCGGCCCATGCGGCAAACTCGCGCGTGGCCGATGCGGGCGGACGGCCGCGCCGAAGCCTCCGTCGCCGGCCGAGCCGGTTACAGCAGGACCGGGCGATCCGGCAATTCGTTGCCGTCGCCGGGCGCGCCGCGCTCGCGCGGAAAGTGTTCGGCGACGATATCGGACAGGGCGGCGATGCCGCCGAGCACCGCTGCCTCGGCGGCGCCCGCGCTCAGGGCCTGCTGGATGCCGTCGCAGACCGCCTGCCAGCGTTCGGGCCCGACCCGCGCGGCATAGCCGCGGTCGGCGACGATCTCGATGCGATGGTCGGCCAGCAGCAGATACAGCAGTACCCCGCTGTTGCCGGCGGTGTCCCAGACCCGCAGTTGGGCGAAGGCGGCCTGCGCGGCCGCGCGTGCGTCCACGCCGGCGGCCAGTTGTCGCAGCGACAGGCGTTCTTCGACCGCGAAACAGACTTGGCCGTGGTGGCGCGCCTCGCTTGCCGCGATGGCTTCGGCGATGCGCTGCAGGGCAGCCTCGGGAAACAGCCGCCGCGCCGAGGGCGCGCACAGATGACGGAGCCAACGCATCACCAACTCCCCGAGGCGCCGCCGCCTCCGCTGGAACCGCCGCCGCCCGACCAGCCGCCTCCGCCGCCTCCACCGCCGCCGCCCCAGCCACCGCCACCGTAACCGCCCCATCCGCCGCTGCGGACGAACTGCCCACCGCCGCCGCCGAGCAGGCCGACGAACAGGCCGACCAGCGCGGTCAGGCCGACCAGCCACCAGGCCAGCGCCAGCAACCAGGCGATGCCGCCGACGACCAGTCCGGAGGCCAGCCCGCGCACCAGCGCCGGCAGCCGGCCGAGCACGGCGCGTACGACCTGCCCGCCGAAAATCGCGATGAAGAAGGCGAGCACCCAGCCCTGCTCGCCGCCGTTGCCGTGGTCCTGCGTCTGCCGCGCCATCGGCGGCGGCAGGGGTTCGCCGTCGATCAGCTTGACCAGCATGGCGGTCGCGTCGGTCAGGCCGCCGGCGTAATCGCCGCTGCGGAATTTCGGCGCGAGGTATTCCTGGATGATGCGGCCGGACTGGGCGTCTGTAATCGCGCCCTCCAGGCCGTAGCCGACTTCGATGCGCACGCGCCGGTCGTCCTTGGCCACGACCAGGAGCACGCCGTCGTCGACATCCTTGCGGCCGAGCTTGAACCGCTCGTAGGCGCGCACCGCGTATGGCTCGATTTCCTCGGGCGCGGTGCTCGCCACCATCAGCACCTGCAACTGGCTGCCCTTGCGCTGCTGCAGCTCGCGCGCCTGCGCTTCCAGCCGCGCGCGCGTGTCGGCATCGAGCGTGCCGGTGGTGTCGACCACCGGCGAGGTCATCGCCGGGATGGGCGCGAGCGTCTGCGCCAGCGCCGGCCATGCGGCCGACGCCCACAGCAGCAGACTCAGCCAGGCCGCGGCCCAGCCGATCAGCGTGCCGCGTGCGGACCCGCCTGCGCGTGCCGGAAGCGCCGACATCGGCCGGCGATCAGCCCTGCGCCGGAGCGGGCTGGGCGGGAGCAGGTTGGGCTGGAGCAGGCTGGGCCGGGGCGGGCTGCGCGGCCGGCGCCGGCTGGCCGAAATCGACCTTCGGCGCCTGCTGGATCTCGGCCGGGTTTTCGACGGTGAAGTTGGGTTTGGTCGAATAGCCGAACAGCTTCGCGGTAAGGTTGGTCGGGAACTGGCGGATGTAGGTGTTGTAGTCCTGGACCGCGCCGATATAGCGCTGGCGCTCGACCGTGATCCGGTTCTCGGTGCCTTCGAGTTGGGTCTGCAGGCTCAGGAAGCCCTGGTCGGCCTTGAGCTGCGGGTAGTTCTCGCTGACCACGAGCAGGCGCCCGATCGCCCCGCGCAACTCGCCCTGGGCCTGCTCGAATTGCTTGAGCGACTCGGGATTGTTGGCGTCCACATTGATGCTGCCGACCTTGGCGCGCGCCTCGGTGACCTGGGTCAGCACCTGCTGCTCGTGGCTGGCATAGCCCTTCACCGTCGCCACCAGGTTCGGCACCAGGTCCGCGCGGCGCTTGTAGACGTTGAGCACCTGCGACCAGGCCGCGGCGACCGCCTCGTCCTTCTGCTGGATGGTGTTGTAGCCGCAGCCGCTGAGCAGCGCGGTCAGCGCAAGCACGATCAAGGCTCGGAACATGGCGCGGACTCCTGCTGGGTGACGGCCGCATTCCAGCATCGGCCGCCGGCCGGCGCAATGGACGCGGTGTGACGACGCCTGCGGGTCCGGGCGCATGGAGCGGACCGCCGCAAACGGACAGGGCCGGCAATCGCTTGCCGGCCCTGCGCTGCGTTCGACGGCGGCCCGGGCCGCCCGACGCCGGTTACTCGGCGCTGACGCGCCGCGCGGCGCGCTTCTTCGCCCACAGGTTCAGGCATTCGACCAGGGCCGAGAAGCCCATCGCGCCGTAGATGTAGCCCTTCGGGATATGCACTTCCAGGCCGTCGGCGATCAGGTACACGCCGACCAGGACGATGAAGGCCAGCGCCAGCATCTTGATGGTCGGGTTGTGGTCGATGAAATAGCCCAGCGGCTTGGACGCCAGCAGCATCACCGCCACGGCGAGCAGGATCGCGGCGACCATGACCGGGGTGTGGTTGGCCATGCCGACCGCGGCGATCACCGAGTCCAGCGAAAACACGATGTCGATGACCGCGATCTGGGCGATCACCGCCATGAACGAAGCCGCCGGCTTGGTGTGCACGTCTTCGGATTCGTCTTCGCCGACGATCAGGTCCTTGACCTCCATCGAGCCCTTCACCAGCAGGAAGGCGCCGCCGAGTATCAGCACCAGGTCGCGCACCGAGATGCCCTGGCCGAACACGCTGAACAGATCGTTGGTCAGGCCGGCCAGCCAGGCCAGGGTCAGCAGCAGCGCGATGCGCGAGATGCAGGCCACCGCGATGCCGAACTTGCGCGCCTTCTCGCGGCTCTCGTAGGGCAGCTTGCTGACCGCGATGGAGATGAAGACGAGGTTGTCGATGCCCAGCACGATTTCGATCGCGCTCAGGGTGATCAGGGTGATCCAGACTTGCGGATCGGTCAGCAATTCAATCACGTGCGGCATACCTCAAGATGTCGATAACGAAGAAACCGCGGGCCGGACCCGCAGACGGCGCGCCGCGGGGGCGTGCCGGTGGGCCGCCTAGGCGGCCCGGGACGGCCGGCGACGAGGCCGGCCGCAATGCATGCGCGGGCGCGCTCAGCCCAGCAGATGCGTCCACAAGCGCGGGCCGAGGATCGCCGCCCAGGTCAACAGCACGTTCATCAGCAGCACGAACACCGCCGCCGAACCCATGTCCTTGGCGCGTCCGGCCAGCTCGTGGAACTCCGGGCCGTAGCGCTCGATGACGGCCTCGACCGCGGAATTGAGCAGCTCCACGCTCAACACCAGCAGGATCGAGCCGATCAGCAGCACCCGCTCGACCCCGCTTTCGCCGAACCACCAGCCCACCGGCGCCAGGACCAGGAACAGATAGACCTCGAGCCTGAACGAGGACTCGTGCAGCCAGGCCGCGCGCAGCCCTTGGAACGACCAGGTGGCGGCTTTCAGGATGCGTCCGGGACCGCGCGGCAGATGCCCGTATTCGTCAGCCATGGAGGCGGATTCCCTGCACCGGGAGGATCGCGGTACGACGGAGGCACTCGGGCGGAGACGGCTCGAAGGTCGGCATGGACGCGGGTCTCGATCGTGCGGGGCCGGGACGGGCCGGGCGCGGCCCACGGCCGCTACAGGGCGGGGATTTTGCCACAAGCCCGGCAGGGGTGCCCTGACCGCAGGCGGTCGGATCGTGGTTTTAGGGGCGGGCGGGGCGGGGCGCGGAAGGGGTTGCGGGAGTCGTGGGAGTTGATGAGATTCGTGGATGTCGGCTGACCGACATCGATTTCGGCTGCGGTCTTGCATTACCGATCGACCCGGCCCCGTAGGGCGGCCCTGCGTGGCCGCCGCCGAAAAGGCCGGCCTGGTCCACGGGATGCGCGCCTTTCCGCGTAGGAGCGACGTGAGTCGCGACCACGGGACGCGCAGAAGTAACGAGGCCGTCGTCATCCGTCGAAGCGGCAAGTTTTCGCCAGGGGTAGGAGCGGCGCAAGCCGCGACAGCGCTGTGGCGGTCTCGCGACGTCTCCCTCAGGCAAGATCAAGATCAGACCCAAAGCTTCCGCCACTAAAGCGGCGGGTTACTTTCTTTTGTCTAAAGCAACAAAAGAAAGGTAACCAAAGAAAAATGCTTTGTTTTGAATCACAGGCCCGCGCGATCGATGCCGACGCAGGGATGCTCCAGACAGGCCATCCATGGCCTGCTTGCGCACGGCCCGCATCCCTGCGGGCCGCCCTCCGGGTCTTCTGTGACCGGCAAAGCGGCAAAGCAGATCAAAATCACGGCAACGGCAACGGCAACGGCGCCGCGTACCGACCACTGTAGGAGCGGCGTGAGCCGCGACCACGCAACCCCGCACCCGCGCCGGCGGCCGCAGATTCGCGGTCGCGGCTTGCGCCGCTCCTACCCCGGCGAAAGCGCGCCGCTTCGATGGGCGGCGTCGGCCTCGTTGGTTCTACGCGTTCCGTGGTCGCGGCTTACGCCGCTCCTACAGGGGATGGCGTCGCCGCCCTCCGGTTCTGTTGTTTGGCTGTTGCTGTGCGTCGCCACGCATTCGCGAAGGCCAAAGAAGACCCGAAGGGCGGCGCGCAGGGATGCGCGCCGTTTTTCATCGGGACAGGGATGTCCCGTATGAAAAATCCCCGCGAATGCATCGAACACGCGGGCCCTTGATTCAAAAAGGAGCATTTTTCTTTGGTTACCTTTCTTTTGTTGCTTATGACAAAAGAAAGTAACCCGCCGCTTTAGTGGCGGAAGCTTTGGGTTTGATCTTGATCTTGATCTAATCCGGATCCTGATCTTTCTTGAACGATGCGCCGCAAGACCGCCGCAGCGCTGTCGCGGCTTGCGCCGCTCCTACCCTGCGAAACCACTACGCTTCGATCGATAACGTCGGCCTTGCGGCCGCTGCGAGTCCCTTGTCGCGGCTCAGGCCGCTCCTACAAAGGAACGGCAAACATCGAGGCGAACACGCACCGTCGGAGCCTGCTCGACTCCTATCGCGCAGGCCTCGCCACCGCCACGTCTCGCTGCCAATAGCCGCGCAATTGGTCGCGCTGGCGGGGGCTCAGGCCTTCGCTGCAGGCGTCCAGCAATTCGTTCGCGGCGGCGGCATCGCCGGCGGCCCAGGATTCCCGCGCGGCCTCCAGCAGGGCGCGGCGGCGTACGTCCAGGTTGCCGAAGGGGTCGAACCAGGAATCCACGCGCGCTTTGTCCTTGACGCCGGTCCAGGCGAAACGGGCATCGCCAGCCTCGGCGGCGATCGCGCGGTAGCGGGCGATGGCGTCGCCGCGCTCGATCCGGCCTTGCAGCCGGTCCAGCCGCACCCGGAACAGCCGCGCCTGCGGCGTCGCGCCGGCGGCTTCCAGCGCGGCCACCGCGCGGCCGACGTACCCGTAGTCCACCGGCCCGGACGATTGCAGGCCTAGCAGGTTGAAACTCGCGATCGCGGTGCGGTATTCGAGACGGTCGTGCGCCGCGACCGCCTTCGCATCGGGCCGGCCCAACGACGACGGCTGCACCAGGCGCACGCCGGGGTCGTCCTTGAGGATCGCTTCGATGTCGTGCTTGTGGAATTCGCCTACGACCACCACCACGGTGCCGCCGGGATGCGCGTGCGCCGCGGCGGCGATGCGCTGCGCCTGCAGGTAGGTACGGTAGAGATAGAGCCGGCGCGGCAGGTCGTTCTTGGCGCGGGCCGCCGGGGTCGCCGCCCAGTTCGTCACCTTGTGCAGCCTGGCCGGGTCGTCGGCATGGAAGAAGTCGCGCGCCAACGCTTCCTGGCCGAACGCGAGAAAGCCCATGAAGCCCTTGAGCGGACGCAGTTCCGGCGGTGCGTCCAGGCTCAGGCCGAAGCCGAGCCGCTGGTCCTCCGCCGGCGGCTCCCAATCGATCGGGCACAGCTCGATCCCGTGCCGGCGCGCGAACGGCACCGCCACATCCTGGACCTCGTAGGTGAACTCGTAGAAATCGCCGCGCGCGAACGCTTCCGGCGCACGCTCGATGCAGATGGCATCGGGCCGGGCGCGATCGAGGAAGGCCTCCAGCAAGGCCGGCTGATCGCGCTCGGAGACCAGTTGCGCGGCGTGGTCGACGCCCAGGACGATCACCGTCGCCGGCGTCGCGCCGGCCTGCGCCGCGGCCTCCTGCACCGGCCACAGCAACAACACCGCCAGCCACCACTTGCTCATGTCCGCTCCGATGTGACCCGATCCGTTCCGATCCGGCCACCCCGGATCGCCGCCGGCACGATGTCACGGACGCGCGGCACGCACCCGTGCCGTTGGTCGCGACGCTCGCGTTATTGCTGTCGCAGGGCCTCGATCGGGTCCAGCTGCGAGGCCTTGCGCGCGGGGTAATAGCCGAAGAACAGGCCGGTAGCGATCGAGAACCCCGCCGCCAGGGCGATGATCTGCCCGTTCAAGGCGATCGGCAGGGCGCCGAACTTGCCGACCAGGATCGTGCCGACCACGCCTATCGCGATGCCGAGCGCGCCGCCGATCAACGAAATCAACATCGCCTCGGCGAGGAACTGGCGCTGGATATCGCTCGGGCCGGCGCCGACCGCCATGCGCAGGCCGATCTCGCGGATGCGCTCGGTCACCGAGACCAACATGATGTTCATGATGCCGATGCCGCCGACGATCAACGAGATCGTCGCCACCGCGCCGAGCAACAGGGACATCAGCCGCGTGGTCTGGGTGCGGGTGGCGACCACCTCGGCGATGTTGCGCACGCTGAAGTCGTCGTCGCCGCCGGGCTGGATCTTGTGGCGCTGGCGCAGCAGTCCTTCGATTTCTTCCTGCGCATAGGCCACGTCTTCGGCGCGGCCGACCCCGACCGCGATCTGCATGACCGCGCCGGTCGGCAGGCCCATCGCGCCGAGCAGGCGCCGGCGCCCGGTCTCCAGCGGCACCAGCACCACGTCGTCCTGGTCCTGGCCGAAGCCGCCCTGCCCCTTCGGGTTGAGCGTGCCGACCACGGTGAACGGCACCCGGCCGAGGCGCACGGTCTGGCCGATCGCGTCCTCGTCGCCGAACAGTTCGCGCCGCACGGTTTCGCCCAGGATCACCGACTTGGCGCCGCTGCCGTAGTCGCGGGCCTCGAAGCTCGCGCCGGAGGCGATGGTCCAGCCGTTGATGTCGAAGAAATCCGCCTGCACGCCCTGCCACTGGGTCGACCAGTTGTTCTCGGCATAGACCGCCTGAGTGCCGCCGCGCAGCGAGGCGGCGACGTACTGCACTTCCGAGACTTCGTTGCGGATCGCCTCGGCATCGGCTTCGGTAAGAGTGAAGAAGCTCGATGCGCTCAGGCGCACGCCGCCGGTGCCGCGTCCGCCGCCGCCCGAGCTGATGTCGAGCCGGTTCGAGCCGAGGCCCGAAACCAGCTTGTCGATTTCCGACTGGGTGCCCTGGCCGACCGAGACCATCACGATCACCGCGGCGATGCCGATGATCACGCCGAGCGAGGTCAGCGCGCTGCGCAGCCAATTGCCGCGCAGGGCGAAGATGGCGGTGCGCAGGACTTCCATCAGGCTCATGCGCCGGCCTCCTGCACGTGCAGTTCGCCGTCGCGCATGACGAAAGTGCGGTCGGCGTGCGCGGCCACGTCCGGGTCGTGGGTGATCAGCACGACGGTGTGGTCCTCCGCCTGCAGGCGCTTGAACAAGGCCAGGATTTCCTCGCCGGTGCGGGTGTCGAGCGCGCCGGTGGGTTCGTCGGCAAGCAGGATCGGTGGCCGGTTGATCAGGGCGCGCGCGATCGCCACGCGCTGCTGCTGGCCGCCCGACAACTCGCTCGGGCGGTGGCCGGCGCGGCCGCTCAGGCCGACCGCATCCAGCGCCTCCTGGGCGCGGCGCGTGCGCTCTTCGCGCGGCACGTTGGCGTAGCCCATCGGCATCGCCACGTTTTCCAGCGCGCTCATGCGCGGCAGAAGGTTGAAGCCCTGGAACACGAAACCGATCTTGTCGCGGCGCAGGATCGCGCGCTCTTCGGCGTCGAGGCTGGCGACGTCGATGCCGTCGCACAGGTACACGCCGCTGGTCGGCGTGTCGAGGCAGCCGATCAGGTTCATCAGGGTCGACTTGCCCGACCCCGACGGCCCCATGATCGCGACGAACTCGCCGCGCGCGATCGACATCTCGACACCGTGCAGGGCGATCACTTCGGCCTCGCTGCCCGGCGAATAGACCTTGCCGAGCGCGCGGGTCTCGATGACCGCGGTGGCGTCAGCGGCATCGCTCATTTCGCGCCGCGCCCGCTGCCGACCACGATCTCGTCGCCTTCGCGGATGTTGCCCGAGACCTCGGTCCAGCTGCCGTCGCTGGCGCCGACCCGGACCACGATCTGCTCCGGCTCGCCGTTGACCAGCTTGTACAGCGGTACGCGCCGCGCGGTCACCAGGTTGGCGATCTCGGCGTCCCATTGCTTGCGCTGAGCGTCGTTGAGCATCGAGCGGAACGCGCCGAACTGCTGGTTGAAACGTTCCTGCATGCGCTGGCGCGCCGCGCCGGAAACGGCTCCGCCGCCGCGGTTGCGGTTGTTGTTGCCGCCACCCCCGCCGGGGCCGCGGCCGCCGATGATGATCGGCGCGCCGCC
>NZ_JBPKJP010000068.1:0-24167 GCF_051217035.1 Lysobacter sp. 1R34A | reverse complement strand
GGATGAAGTTCCCGGCCGGCGCCCGCAGGGGCGCGTACTGCGGCGTGGCACCGGCCGGCAGCGCGCCGTCGGCGCGGTAGAAGTCGTCGCTGTTGTTGCGGTTGCTCGACCACACCCACGCGAACAGGCCCAGGCCGATGGCGAACGCCCCGAATATCAACAGCCAGGCCTTGCCGGAAGGGCGCCAGGCGGCGAAATCGAAGAAACGGCGCGACGAAGCGGGGGGCGTGGTCGACATGGGCGGTCCGAAGGTGCGTTGGGCCGCATTCTGCAACGAAACGCCCGAAAGCGTCGCCCGTGGCCTGCGATCCGACCCCGGTTCGGCCCTCGCCGGCACGCGATCGACCGGCTCGGGCAACTGCGAGGTTCGCGAAAACCGCCGACTGACGCGATAATCTGCGGTTCTTCTCGCCACTGCGACCGGCTACGCCATGCTCGATCCGACCCTGCTGCGCCAACAGCCCGCCGAACTCGCCGCACGCCTGCGCGAAACGCGCGGCTACGTTCTCGACCCGGCCGTGCTGGAATCGCTGGAGAACGAGCGCAAGCAGATCCAGGTGCGCACCCAGGAGCTGCAGAACCTGCGCAATACGCGCTCCAAGGCGATCGGCCAGGCCAAGGCCAAGGGCGAGGACGTCGCGCCGCTGATGGCCGAGGTCGCCGCGTTCGGCGACGAGCTCAAGGCCAGCGAAGCGCGCCTGGATGCGATCAAGGCCGAGATCGAAGCGATCGCGCTCGGCATCCCTAACCTGCCGCACGCCTCGGTGCCGGCCGGCAAGGACGAGGCCGACAACGTCGAGATCCACCGTTGGGGCAGCCCGCGCACGTTCGACTTCGAGGTCAAGGACCACGTCGAACTCGGCGCCCGCAATGGCTGGCTCGACGGCGACACCGCCGCCAAGCTGTCGGGCGCGCGCTTCACCGTGCTGCGCGGTGGCCTGGCCCGGCTGCACCGCGCCCTGGCCCAGTTCATGATCGACCTGCACACCGAGCAGCACGGCTATCAGGAGACCAGCGTGCCTCTGCTGGTCAATGCCGATTCGATGCGCGGCACCGGCCAGTTGCCCAAGTTCGAGGACGACCTGTTCGCGACCGTGGTCGGCGAGGGCGAAGCGGCGAGCAAGCGTTACCTGATCCCGACCTCGGAAGTGCCGCTGACCAACATCGTCCGCGACGAGATCGTCGAAGACGCCGCGCTGCCGTTGCGCATGACCGCGCACTCGATGTGTTTCCGCGCCGAAGCGGGCAGCCACGGCCGCGATACCCGCGGCATGATCCGCCAGCACCAGTTCGAGAAGGTCGAGCTGGTCAGCATCGCGCGCCCGGACGAAAGCTACGACGAACACGAGCGCATGACCCGCTGCGCCGAGGTCGTGCTCGAGACCCTCGGCCTGCCGTACAAGCGCATGCTGCTGTGCACCGGCGACATGGGCTTCGCCGCGACCAAGACCTACGACCTGGAAGTCTGGCTGCCGAGCCAGAACACCTACCGCGAGATTTCCTCCTGTTCGAACTGCGAGGCCTTCCAGGCCCGCCGCATGCAGGCGCGCTGGCGCAACCCGGCCACCGGCAAACCCGAGCTCGCCCACACCCTCAACGGCTCCGGCGTCGCCGTCGGCCGCGCCATGATCGCGGTGATGGAGAACTACCAGAACGCCGACGGCTCGATCACCGTGCCCGAGGCGCTGCGCCGCTACATGGGTGGCGTCGAAGTGCTGAGCTGATCGCCGACCGCGGCGCGCATGCATACGGCGCTTTATTACCTGGCGCTGACCGCGGTGCCCACCGCGGTTTTGTTCCTGCTCGAATTCGCCGTGCTGCTAAGGCTGCGCCAAGTTCAACGCTTTGCGTTGGCTTGGACCCGGTTGGCCTCGCATGCGGCGGTCGCAGCGATGATCGGCTGGCTCGTGTCGACCCTGGTCTTCCACGCCGTCGTGTTCGGGCCGTATTGGTGGACCGGCGGCGACCAGTGGTTGCCGCGCCGCATGGGCGGCCCAGGGATTCTCGCCGCGGTTGCGAGCGCCATTTCGTCTGCATACCTGGCCGGCCGCTGGTTGCTATGGCGCAGTCGCCAAAACCAGGCAAGAAAAAAGCCGGGCCTGTCAGGACCCGGCTAATTCCGACGCGGGGGGAGGAAGCGTCGGACTTGGAGCTACACGGTTGGGGCGGGGCAGACTCGATCGCGAAGACTTACGCGGCCTGGCGCAGGGGCACCGGAATCGATGCGTGCGCCGCAGCGAGCGCGTCGGCACGATGCTGAGGCGAGTAGGCCACACCTTCCGCACGCACGAACTCGACATCCGTCACGCCGATGAATCCGAGTACGTGACGCAGGTAGGTCTCTTGGAAATCGCTCGGCGCATCGGTGTGGACGCCGCCCCGGCCGCTGGCCACGATCGCCCGCTTGCCGGTGGCCAGGCCCTCGGGGCCGGCCTCGGTGTAGCGGAAGGTTTTGCCGGCGACCGCGATGCGGTCCACCCAGGCCTTCAGGGTCGAAGGAATGCCGAAGTTGTACATCGGGGCGCCAAGGACGATCACGTCGGCCGCCAGGAATTGTTGCAGGATGCGTTCTGATTCCTCGGCTTCGGCCGGATCGGCCTTGGCCAGCGAACGGCCGGTAAGATGCGGGATCGGGTCGGCATCCAGGTCGCGGTAGTCGATCGTCAGGCCCGGCACCTCGTCCTGCCAACGCGCCGCCACCGCCGCGCTAAGCTCACGGGTCACGGAATGGGCGCCCAGGGCGCTCGAATCGATATGCAACAGCTTCATGGTGGACCTCGGTGGCTCGGTCGGAGCCGGTAATGCGGGCGTCGCCGCGTTGGAGCAAAGTCTGTATCGTTGCTTCGATGGGATAAAGATGCTTCAATACCACTTATTGTTCTAATATTGGAACTATCGTCATGCACGATTTGAACGACCTGTACTACTTCGCGATGGTCGTCGACCATGCCGGCTTCGCCGCCGCCGAGCGCGCGCTGGGCATCCCGAAGTCGCGCCTGAGCCGCCGCATCAGCCAGCTCGAGACCGACCTCGGCGTGCGCCTGCTGCAGCGTTCCACCCGGCGCTTCGCCGTCACCGAAGTCGGCAACAGCGTCTACCGGCATGCGCAATCGATGCTGGCCGAAGCCCAGGCCGCACGCGAAGTCGTCGACCGGCTCAGCGCCGAACCGCGCGGGGTGATCCGGGTCAGCGTGCCGGTCGGCCTGGCGCAACAGCAGATCCCCAAGCTGCTGCCCGAATTCCTCGCCAAGTACCCGCAGGTGCGGGTGCAGTTGAACGTCAGCAACCGCCGCGTCGACATTATCAACGAAGGCGTCGACGTGGCCCTGCGCGTGCGCTCCAAGCTCGACGACGACGGCAGCCTGGTCATGCGCAGCTTCGGCCAGATCCAGGAACTGCTGGTCGCCAGCCCGAAATACCTGACCCGCATGGGCCGCCCGAGCAACCCCGACGAACTGTCCGACCACGTCACCCTGAGCATCAGCGAAGACGACGCCCGCCAGCGCTGGGAACTGCACGGCCCCGACGGCGAAGTGCGCCGGGTCGAGCTCAAGCCGCGGGTGATGGGCTTCGACTTCCCGATGCTGATGGCGCTGGCCGAGCAGGGCGTGGGCATCACCCTGCTGCCCGAGACCGTCTGCGCCGAAGCCGTGCGCCGCGGCGACCTGGAAGTGGTGCTGCCGAACTGGCGCCTGCCGCAGGGTATCTTCCACGCCGTATTCGCCTCGCGCCGCGGCCTGCTGCCGGCGGTGCGCGTGTTCATCGACTTCCTGGCCGAGAAGGCTCCGTCCCTGGTCGAGTCCGCGCGCCTGCAGTGCAGCGACATCAAGGGCATCCCGTGCCCCGACGGCATCGCCCGCCACGACAAGAAGCACGACAAGCCGGTGAAGGTGTCCGCCCCGGCGGCGTGAGGGCAGGCCGGTACAGGGCCACGGCTGTCGGCGAAACCGCCACGGCATGAGAGAATGCCCCGCGCCCGGTCCAAGACCGGGCGCCCACGGCGGTTCGCAACGAACCGCCCCGCGACGGACCCAAGGCCCGTCGCAGTAAGACCTCAACGGAGAGATGGCCGAGTGGTTTAAGGCAGCGGTCTTGAAAACCGCCGAAGGGTCAAACCTTCCGTGGGTTCGAATCCCACTCTCTCCGCCACTTTCGTATTCCCACTATTGAGCTGAATCAGCTTCGATGAAGCTGGGTGGCCGCTTTCTAGCCTTATGTCTCGCCCAGCGACGGTATGACCGTTCCGGTAAGCGATCTCCGTTAACTAAAGTTATCGGTTTTTCGCCGGAAAAACGCGCATAGCGGCAAGACGAAGTGGGTGCGCGCACTGGCGTTGGGATTACTCCACTCGAAGATGGGAATGGGTGCTGGTTCACTGGAGTGAGTAGGGACTCTAGTGCTATTGGATTCATTCGCTTGTTCCGCTTCTGATCGAAGCGGGACAAGCAGGACGAATATTTCTTAGCGCGACGGCCCCTGAGGCGCCTGCGCCTGCCCCTGCTGCTGACCTTGTGCCTGGATCTGCGCCTGTTGCCGGTCGAAGGCGTCGGAGCGTTGTATGGACTCCTGCACGCTCGGTGCAGGCGTCGACAGGCCTACCGAGGCCAGCGAGCCCGGGACTTTTCCGGATACGAAGATATGGCCGTTGGTGACTTCGACGCGATCGATATCGCTCGGTTCGCGAATGTGGCCGGCGGTCTTGGCCTGCACGGTTATCTCAAGCGCCTTTTCGTCCGAAACGGTGTCCGGCAAGCGTTCGCGGATGTTGTCGTACAGCTTGCGATCGGGGTGGTCGGCGGGGAGCGATTGTGCGGGATACGGTTGCTGCTGCGCGGCCGTTTGCTTCGCTTGTTCGATATCGGCAGCCGTCGTGGTTGCCTTGGGAACGTAAACGCCTTTGCCGTCGTCCTGCAGCGTGACCAGGTTGCTGTTGAGACTGATCGCGCGTTCGCCTGGAGCCGCCAGCAACTGGATGGCGAAGCCGCCGGTTGGAAGCCCTTGCTCGGTGTGCTTGCGTTCGATCGCCGAGGTGGCGGCCTGCAGATGTTCCGGCGAGGCCGCTACTCCGGCGTTCTGGTACACGGTCGCGACGGTTTGATACAGCGATTCGTGCGCGGTCGCAGGCGCGCGGGCTTGCACCTCGGGTTGCTGCGCCAGCAAGGTCTTCAATTGCTGATGGGTGGCGTCGAGTTCCTGGCGCGTATTGCCTTCGGCTTTGCTGTCGTAGAGCCAACCGCTGCTGATCCATTCGCCGTCGTCGCCACGCCGGTAAACGTTGCCGTCGGAGGCCTGAAGGGTATCGACCTCAGTCCTGGCGTGTTGCACCGGCTCGGGCACTTGGCCATAGGTGGACCAGCCGAACTGGGCGTAGGCGGTCTCGTAGCGCGCGGCCATAGCTGCCGGGGTACGTGCGGCGTTCTCGGCGATGATTTGCCGCGACTGCTGGTCGAGTTCGGCCGCGCGCTGCGGGTTCGCGCCTTCGTTATGGCTCAGTTTGATGCCGTGTTCGATGTATCCGTCGACGACTTCGCGATTCCAATGACCGTCGGGGGAGCGTTTCCAATCGGTCGCGCTCGCGCTGACGGTGTCTTTGGGGCCAGCCGGAATCGAATAAGGATCGCTGGGAGCCGGCGGCGTGGCCAGGCGAAGCTGGATCGCCACGTTGCTGGCTTGGTAGTTCAGCTGGTTGGCGAGTTCCGGCGCAGCGACGAAATTGTCCTGGGTCTGAGTGCTGGCGCCGGTGACCGGATCGACCCGGACCACGTCTTCGTTGCGTCGCCAGCCCTGTTCCGGGTGCTTGGGGTCGAGATGCCAGGTATGGCCGCTACCGTCTTCCTGCCGGTTGATCTTGCGATTTTCCAGCCACTGGGACAGCTCGTTGCCGGCCACCGCGCCGACCACGCCGCCGATCGCCGCGGTGACCAACAAGCCCGGTCCTGTCTCAACGCCGGCGAGGCCGCCGGCGAAAGCCCCGAGCGATGCGCCGCCCCAGGCGCCGACATTGGTCGTGGCGAACCGGACTACTTCCGACTCCATGCCGACGCTGTTGCCCTTTTCGTTCAACTGCGAGATCTTGTAACCCGTGGTCGCGGCGTCGTAGGCGGTGGCCAGGGCGCCGGCGGCGCTGAGGCCCTTGATCATGGCCGGGCGCACGCGCGCCGCATGATCGATCCCGGCCATCTGTCTGGCGTCCAGGGCGACGTCACCGGCGATGTTCAGTGCCTCGCGTTCGGCCAGCAGGTTCGCCGCGGTCTTCGCATCGATATTCGGATTGTCCTTGAGCCGCTGCGGCAGTTCGTCGTGCCAACGCTGCTGTTGCGCCCATTTTTCGCTCTGCGCGCGGGTGATTTCCGGATTGCGCATGCGCGCTTCGCGCGCCTGGTGCAGCGCCTCGCCCGGCGCCTGCGTATTGATCCGGCTGTCGTAGAGTTCCGCCCCTTCGCGGTTGAAAATGCGAATCGGCGTGGCCGTTTCGGCATGGACGCGGTCCAGATTACCGGGCAAGTTCTGATAGACATTGCGGCGGATTTCCGCAGGCACGTAACGGCCGAAGCCGCTTTCGTCCAAGGATGCGGCGAACCGTGCGTCGACGCCGAGTTCGCTTTCCAGGCTGTGGGTGGCGATGGCCCGGATTTCGACGTCGTAGCCTTTGGCCTTGAGGTCGTTGACCAGATTGACCGCGCTATCGCCGCTGCCGAGCGTGGTGTCGATGATGATGTTCTTGTGCTGATCGACTACGGCGGAGCGCAGCTCTTTGGCCCATTGACTGGCGTCTTGATGGGTATAGTCGGCCCATGTATAGGGCGCGCTGGCGCGAAACTCCTTGACCTTCGGGTGGAAGTCGCGCAGCGCATCGGGGTCCACAGCGACGACGTCGCCGGCCAATTCGTCTACCGCGGTCCTGACCAGGCCGCCTTTGCCAGCGCCCGGCTGTCCGGCGAGGATGATGGCCTTAGGGTGCGCCTGCGAGGTTGCTTCGTCGATGCCGCTGTTCGGCAGGATCCGGCTCTGGAGAATCCGGGCGTGGGTTTCCTTATCCAAATGCTCGGCTGGAACGCTCATCCTTGGGTTTCCTTGGCGCCGTTGAAGTACGCCCACAATCCATTGAGGTCGCGCAGGCCGATGTTGGGCGAGCGGGCGCGGAACATGAGATTCAACTTGTCGTCGGCGCGTTGGATGGCTTGCGCATCGCCGCCGGCCTCGGCGGCTTCGAGTTCGTCGCGGGCGTCGCTGATGAAGCGGCTGAGCTTATCTTCCAGCGCCCAGACGGCCATTTCGTACGGCGGGTTGCCACGGGGGTTGGCCGCAGCGGCATTGAGCGTGCCGGCGAGCGCTTCGATCAGCTCGGGATAGTCCCTGAGCATGTCCTGCAGGCGCTGCGGGACGGGGGGGGATGTCTGGTCCATACGGTGCGTCGTTCCTTGATTAGGCAGCGGGACCTGACCATCGTACAACGGTCCGAATGGCGCGGTGTATTCATCAAGAGCCGCGCCAGGAAAGGCTTTCGGAAGGCATGCAGAGTTACCCGGGCGGGCGTTCGCTTCTTGAATGAAGGCTGCCGAGGGGCGGAAACCGCATGACGAGCGGGGGTGACTGTCGTCACTTTTGAATGTTGTCTGGGTATGAGGTGATGTGCGCATCGGCGCGCCTGGGCAGCAGGCTTCGGGCGCGTCATCCCATCAGCAGCAGTCCAGGGCTCTGACGCGGCGACCAGCCGTCGCGCGATGTCCGGCTGCCCGGCCTCAGGATCGAGATCGTGCCCAAGTCACCGCGCTCCGCTGTTTTCCTCTCCTTGCTTGCCGCGACCGCCTTCGCCCAGGCCGCACCCAGGCCGGAGCCCGAAATCCTGACGGAAGACGTCACGCGCTTCTATGCGCTGTACGACGCCACCGGCGGCCGGCCCACGGTGGAGCAGATCGAGAAGGACTACCTGGCCAAGGGCACGCCGAGCCTGGGCGCCTTCGCCAAGGCCAGGCGGGTCACGGCGCAGAGCATCGCCGACCGGCTGGCCAAGGACCCGGCCGTGTACGCGAAGGCGAAGGACTGTCTGGTCGAGCTGCCGGAGGTGAAGCGGCGGGTCGCTACGGCGCTGGACAAGCTTGCGGGCTTGTATCCCGAGGCGCGGTTCCCCCCGGTGGCGGTCGTGGTGGGGCGCGGCCGGCCAGTGGGGATCGCGGATAACGGCGGTCTCACCATCAGCCTGGAGGCTCTGTGCGCGGCCGAGTTCATGAACCCGGATGCCGAAGACCGCTTCGTCCATGTCATCGCCCATGAGTACGCCCACATCCAGCAGACGGCGCCGCACGAGTTCGAACCCGGCGACCCGAATGCCACGGCGCTGCGTTACGCACTCCTTGAGGGCGGGGCCGAATTCGTCGCCGAGCTGATCTCGGGCAATGTCGGCAACGGTCGCCACGCCGAGTGGACCCGCGGCAAGGAGGCCGAGATCGAGTCGGCCTTCGCACGCGATATCGACAGCACCGATTTGTCCGCCTGGTTCGGCAACTATCGCAGCCCGGACGAGCCCTACGACCTGGGCTATTGGGTGGGGTACCGGATCGCCAAGGCGTATTACCTGGGGGCGAAGGATCGCAAGGCCGCGCTCAAGAACATCATCGAATTCGACGACCCGAAAGCCTTGCTGGCGCAGAGCGGCTGGACGCCGGGCATGCGCTTGCCGGCCAAGGTTTCCGGCGAAGAATGAGGGGCTTGCGCCCTTCATCTCGCGTCGGGTTCGGCTGAGCCAGGCGAGACGTTTCCTGACGGCGGCCGGCCAAGCGCCAGCGACGAGACTAACGGGCGATGCCGCCGGCGCTTCCGGACCGGCGCCGCGGCAGCTCCAGCGCGTTCACCCGCTGGTTCGCTGTCTGCATGGCAGCCCGAAGGGGGTCTGGATGCTCTTCCGCGGACATGTTGATTTCCCTCACCGCGGTTGCGACGACGTCGAGCTCGTACTGCTCTGGCGGCAGGACAGTCAACAATGCCTTGATGTAGCGCAGGTACACCTCGCATTGGCCTTCAAGTGCGGTGATGCGCGATTCGAACTCGGCTCGGGTGATTGGGTCGTGCTGCCTGTCCATAACGGTCTCCGATACGGGTAATGGGCGCATTCGGAAGCTTACGCCCGCGATGTTAAGAACGCAGGCACAGCAGGCCGTCTCCCTGCGTCGATCGCTCGGCGTACGACCCTGCCGGGATGGACGAGATCAAGCCGACTTTCCGGTGAAACCCTGCCGGGCCATCGCGTAATGCGCCCGCATGTATTCCGTGAACGCGCGGACCTTGGGCGTGAGCTGGCGCGCGTGGGGGTAGAGCGCGAAGTAATGGCGTTGGCCCGCATGATGCTGTGGCAGTACCCGCAGCAAGCGACCGGCGGCCAAGTCGTTTTGCGCAGTGAGCAGGGTGAACACGGCGATGCCCTGGCCGGCCAGGGCGGCCGCATGCAGGGCGAGGATCGAGTCCAGGCGCAGCCGGCTGCCGAACTCGAGCTCGGCTTCCTCGCCGCTGTTTGAGGTCAGCTGCAGAGTAGGGCCATCGGCGGCATAGGCCAGCAACGGGTGGCTCTGCAGGTCGTCGATCGTGCGAGGCAGGCCGCGGTCCGCGATGTACTGCGGCGCTGCCACCAGTACTCGCTGCGACACAGCGAGCTCGCGTGCGCCCAGGCTGCTGTCGGCCAGCGGCCCGGAGATGCGGATGGCCATGTCGAAGCCGCCCTTGACCAGGTCGACCATGCGGTCGTCGCAGGACAGGTCGAGGTCGATCTTGGGGTGGCGCTGCATGAAGCCGGGCAGCCACTGCGCCTGTTCGAGCGCGCCGATGGCATGGGGCAGGCTGAGCCGCAGCACGCCGGACGGCAGTTCGGGGTCGGTGTTCAATCGCTGCCGGGCTGCGTCGATCCGGTCGAGGATGTCGACGCAGTCGCGGTAGTACTGCGCACCGGCCTCGGTGGCGGTCAGGTTGCGGCTGTTGCGGTTCAACAGGCGCACGCCGAGCTGGGTTTCCAACTGGCCCAGCTGGCGCGAGACCGAGGTGTGGGTGGTGCCCAGGCGTTCGGCCGCCCTGGTGAAACTGCCGGATTCGATGATGCTTCGGTAGGCGCGCATGGCCGACAATTGATCCATCACTCGACTCCGGTCGGCACTGCGGCGAAGCGTATCAGCGGACTGGCAACGAGAGAATCCGGTCGGTGCTCAGCACGTCGCCGAAAGTGTCCTCGATTTCGGCCAGGGCCGATGCGTGCAACTGGGCGGCGCCGACCTTGCTGCCGTCGCGCAGATCGAGGTCGCGGGTCGCGGTGGCGTCGGAGGACACGATGACCCGATAGCCACGCGCGGCGGCGTCGCGGGCGGCGCCGGCGACGCAGGCGTGGGTCTGCAGGCCGGCGATGATCAAGGTATCGGCGCCGGCCTCTTTCAAGGCCTTCTCGATGGCGGCGGCGGAAGCCCCGGCGAATACGCTGACGGCATCCTTCTTCACCACCAGCTCGCCCTGACGAGGCTGCATCGCCGGATGGAACTCGACCGTGCCGCCGCCTTCGCCGAACAGGGGTGCGCCGGACGGCAGCACATGCTGCACGTGGATGACCCGGATGCGGTGGCGATCGGCAAAGTCCAGCAGGCGGCGGGTCTGCCGCAGCGCAGAATCGCCGTCGGCGATCGGCATGCGTCCGCCGGGGAAGTATTCGTTCTGGAAATCGATGACGAGCAGGGCGGTCTTGCCCGCTGGCAGTTCCGCGACCGGCGCGGCCCCGGCCATGGCGCGGATGGTGGGATGCAGCAGCGGTTTCGAAGCCTGCGCATCGATGCCGCCGAGCGCGGCGATGCCGAGCGCGGCCAATCCGATCAGAGAAGAAATTCGCATTCGAGCAGCCTCGTTGGGAGAGGCGCCATGATGAAGATCGGCCGCAGAATGCCCAGCCGTCTGCACGAACAGTTGCTGTGCGGTTTGCGCACAGACGCCGGACCGGCAAGGCTTGGCTTTGGCTGTCGTACGGGGTCTTCAGGGCGCAAAGACCCAGCCATGATCCGTCTGCCCATGGACGAGACGGATCGATGCATTCTTCGGATTTTGCTCTTCTTCGAACCACTCATAGGAACGGTGCAGCCACTGCATCAGGAAGGCGCGGATGGTCCGCCGTGGCTGGCGATGACGAGCTGGTTGACGCCGCTCTTGTCGTAATCGCGATGAAAGGTTCCGAAGGCCTGGTGGACCCGGACGACGACATCGAACCGGCTTTCGCCGAGCGGCATGCGCGCCCAGAATTTCCCTTCGAACTCGACCTGCTTTGTTGAGCCAATTCCTCTTCCGGAATGCCGTCGAAGAGGCCGAACTGTTGCTCTACCAGATTGACGTGTTCTTTCCGGTCGAACAGAAATTTGTGCTTGTGGTCCTCTCCAGCCAGCTCGGCGACGGTATTGACGCCGCGAATGACTTCGTCGGCCGTTTGCCGTGTCCGCGCGTACGGCGATACCTAGAGCCGGGGCTTGGTGGTCGGCGTGTTTTTTTGAGGAAATGCCGGCCCAGCCATTCGCCGGCTGCATAAGCTTGCTGCTTGCCGGTGGCGGTCAGGGGATGGCGTGATCCGCCAGCTCCAGGCGCTTTTTCTTGTCGACATTGCACACGGACTCGCCGTGCCGGATGAAGATCAAACGAGAGCGGTTTCATGCGGTACGGGTCCTTGTGGCGTTTCCTTGCCGGAAGCGCACTCCTGCGGAACATGGCCATAAAGTATCCCTGAGCCCTGCCGCACACACCGGGATGCGCGCCGGTCCTGGTGCCGTCCGGGGCACGCAGCGAGATCGTTTCGACTGGGTGCGCTGCCGGGATGCCTGAGCCAGGCCGGCCAAGGCCCCGCCTCTCTTGCCGATATCAGGAGGCTCGGCCGAGCAGCTAAAGATTTCGATAGCGCGTTCATGCCGCTTCGCGGTTTCCTATGCCCGCCCGAGCCGCGGGCATCACGGAAACGCACGATGTCGATCAGTCCAGTAACAGCCCCGAATTCCCGGGTGGCCCAGAACCGTCGCGTCGCGGTATTCGGCGCTTATGGCCACACCGGCCGCTTCGTGATCGCGCGTTTGCGCGAGCGGGGCTGGGTGCCGGTGGCCTGCGGTCGCGACGCCGAGCGCCTGGCGGTACTCGATGACGCTTTCCCCGGGATAGATCGCTTCGTCGCCTCGGTCGACGACTCCGCGTCGCTGGATCGCGCGCTGGCCGGCACGGTCGCGGTGATCAACTGCGCCGGACCTTTCAGCGATACCGCGATCCCGGTAGTCGAGGCGGCGTTGCGTGCAAAAGTGCACTACCTGGATACGGTGGCCGAGCAGCAGCCGGCGTTGGCCTTGTTCGAGCGGTACGACGTAGCGGCCAAGGCGGCCGGCATCGCGATCGTGCCGGCGATGGCCTTTTACGGCGGGCTGGCGGATCTGCTCGCGACTCATGCGATGGGCGACTGGGACGCGGTCGACGAGATCCTGATCTCGGTCGGCCTGGACAGCTGGCACCCCACCAACGGCACCCGCGTGACCGGCGAACGCAACAAGGCGCGGCGCCTGGTGGTGTCGAAGGGCGCGCTGGATTTCGTGGCCGATCCGGCGCCGACACGGGATTGGGCGTTCCAGGCGCCGTTCGGTACCCAGGAGGTAGCCGGCGTGCCGCTCAGCGAAATCGTGCTGATCTCCAGACATCTGCGTGCGAGCGAAGTGCATTCCTACTTGAATCTCGCATCGCTCAAGGACGTGCGCGACCCGGCCACGCCGGCGCCGGTTGCGGCCGACAGCAGCGGACGCTCGGCGCAGCGGTTCGTGGTGGAGGTGATGGTGCGCAAGGGCGAGGCGCAGCGTCATGCCAGCGCGCAGGGCCGCGACATTTATGCGGTCAGCGCACCCCTGATCGTCGAGGCGTTGGAGCGGGTCGTCGATGGCCGCCGCACCTGCAGCGGCACGGTCGCAGCCGGCGAAGCCTTCGATGCGACCGGGTTTTTGGCCGCGCTCGCGCCCGATCATCTGGCACTGGCTTGATGCGGCCCTGCGGCGCGGCGATCTCGATGGCGATCGCCGCGCGAGCATGCCAGGCTTACTGTCGCGGCGGCTCGTCTTCGATGCGGTTCATGAACATTCGCCGTAGCAAGGGCAGATCGCAGGTCGGCGCGGTGACGCGATACCTCGTGGGCGCCTCGGCGCACAGCTTCGGCGTAGCGCCGGTCAGCTTGCCCTCCTTGCAGGCCTGGCACATGCGGGTCAGTCCGGCGTCGAGCTGCAGAGAGTAATCCAGCGGCCGCGCCGGGAACGTCGGATCGACCAGGTCGCCGCCGCGGGTGTTGCGGAAGTAGTCGCTGACGTTCTTCTCGATATCGGCTTCGCTCAGCGGCGGCTGCGGGCCATTGGGGCCGACCGGGTAGGTCGGCACGATGCTCAGGGTCGGGTTGCGCGGCCACTGGGCGAGGGCGTGGCAGGACAGGCACGACGAGCGCATGTTGTCGGCCGGCCCGTTCAAGCGGCCCTGAAAGCCCGGGAACGGCCGGTGCAGCCAACTGCCGGGCGTGCCCTGCCAGAGCACGCCGGCCAGGTCCTTGTTGATCCGGCTCTGCTTGATCGGCGCCCAAGCGCCCCAGTTCGCATCGTGCACGTTCGGATCGTTGCCCCACATCAGGCCGACCGGCACCAGGTTGTCGAGAAAGCCGTCGCCGCGGGCCGGGCCTTGCCAGATGAAGGTGCCCATGACCCAGTCGGTTTCGTCCGCGTCGGGATCGCGGATGGCGATGTCGACCTGCAGCAGCTTGAGGCGCTTGGCGCGGCTGTTCTTGTCGATCTTGGCGAGCACCGTGGGCGCGCCATCGAGATAGTCCAGACCGGTGGCGTTGGAGAACAGCATCTTGAACGAAACGGTCTTGTCGGGAAATTTCAGCCCCGGGGCATTGCGCGCAGGCAGCTGCGGATCGCAAGGGTCGGCGAATACCTTGCCGAGCCCGACCGCGCCTTCGCTGTTGTACCAACCGATCGCCCACACATCGAAGCCGCCCGGCGAGGTCGGCGAAAGATCCAGCGGATCGGGGCTGCGCTCCTTGGTCAGGCCGTTGACGCGTTCGCGCCCGTTCGAGCCGTAATCCATCCAGGGCGCGATCCACCAGGGCGAACCGGCCGGCATGCGGATCTTGCCGGCGCTGTTGATGCTGATGCCCGAATCGCGGATGTCCTTGAGCACCGCATCGGTATAGCGCCTCCAACTGGTCTTGAAGCTGATCGATTCCCAACGATAAGCCGGATGGCCGGGAACCGAGGCCGGATAGTCGGTGCGCCACGGCAGCGTGATCTTCTTCGCGGCTGGATCGTAGGCGGTGCTGTTCTTGGCGTCGAAGCGACTGCAGGTGCCCGCCTGGGCGACCAAGGGAAGCGCGGCCAGGAGAAGCGAAGTCAGGAGAATCGCGGTCAACAGCACGAGCTTTGCGAAAAATCCGTTCATGGATCGACCCTTCCTGGCCCCTGTTTGCCAGATAAACGCCGTTTGCACGGGTCAGCGGCCAAGCCCATCGGAGAAACGAAGGCCTGGCCGAATACAAAGGCCAGCGGCTCGCCGCCCGTCCCGAAGCGGAGGCTTGTGCGATCGCGCCACTGGCCGAGCACGAGAGCGACCACTCCTTCGTGCACCGCTTCGCTTATCGTTCCGGGCCCGCCTGCGGATCGCCGCTGGGTCGCTATGGCGATTGGCGCGACGGTTCGAACGCAGACTCGGGACTCGCCGAGCTTCCGGCGGCGAAGGCTTCGAGTGCGGCATCGTCGAATCGGCGACGGGCGTCGTGCTCGTATCGATGAAGGCCCTCGACCGGTGATGCGCTCAGGATGTGCTCAACGCGAAACCGGCAAGCGCACGGCGCGTCCGTATCGCTCGCCGTCGAGCGTGCCGTGCCTGATCCAATCCAACTGCATGGCGATATAGCCCTCGGCCATGCGCGTGTGCAATCGCTCGCCGGCGGCATCGGTCTCGAATTCGAAAATGCCGTGGTCGGCTTGCGGGAATACCGCACCCTCGACCGCACGGCCTTCAGCGGCGAGCGCGCTCAAGCGGCGCTGGGTTTCCTGCGAAGGCGCCTCGACGTCGTCGCCGCCGAGGATCCACATCTGCGGTTGGGTCAGCTTTCGCAGCACCGGCATGGGGTCGTAGGTCCAGCTGACGTCGCTGTCGAGCATGGCGATCTGCATCAGGTCGTCGCCGCGGCGGCGCCGCACGACCTCGCCGGTGTATTCGCCCTTGAGCGCCTTCCACCAGGGCTCGTGTTGGTATTGCGTGCGCAATGCCTCCAACTCGTCCCAGCCGCGCTGGCCCTTGCTCGCCGCGAGCAGGCCGGTGGCGTCGCTGACACGGCGCGCCTTCGCCAAGGTTTCGGCATCGGCGAAGCCGGCGGCGCGCAGGTCGGCGGCGACCTGGTCGCGATCCTCCGACAGCACGCTGTCGGCGAGGCCGAATACGACCATGACGAACTGCGCCTGCGGCGTCTTGCTCGCCGCCAGCGGTGCGACCCAGCCGCCCTGGCTGCTGCCATGAAAGCCGATGCGCGAGATGCGCGCGCCGCCGAGGCGGCGTGCCTCGGCGAGCGCGGCGACGGCATCGTCGGACAACAGGTCGAAGTCTTTGGAAAACTTGCCTTCGGACCCGCCGGTGCCGCGCTTGTCGTAGACGAACACGCCGACGCCCTGCGACGGGAACAGGTTCTGCTGGAAATAGGCGTCGACGCCGGACACATTCTCGGAACCGTGCACCAGCACCACGACCGGCACCCGCTGCCGGCCCCGCGGCAGCACCAGACGGCCGCGCAAGCTCAGACCATGGCTGTCGAAACGGGTCTCGGCGATGTCGAACCCGATCTTGCGGCCGCGCCGGCCGTCGAAACGGATGCGGGACCGATCGCAGCTGCCGAACGTTACCTCGATGCCATCCGGCCGTCCGGTCCAGCCACGAGTGCTGATCCAGGCGCCGTGCTCGCGGACCAGCTTGCCGCTGCGCCCGTCGAGCAGGCGCCAGCGCAGCGTGCCGGGAGCGTCGGAGGGCATCACGCTGACGATGCCGCCGTCGTCGAGCCGGTAGGCACCGACGTGGCAACGCGCATCCGGCGTTTTGGACGCCTTGGTCGGAGCGGCCGCTTGCGCGCTGGCGACCGCGACGGCGAGGATGCTGGCGATCGCAGCCGCGAAACAGAGTCGGAACACAGTCATCGGCGAGTCCGTTGTGGTGACTGCCCTATCGGATGCGGAACCGGATCGAAAGGTTGTAGCGCGATCGCTCGCGCAGCGTCGCCCGCTTCGCGCAGAACAAAGCCGCGATCACGAAAACACATCTGGACACGTATCGGATCGCCGAAGCGCCGGGCGCATCACGCCGTCCCTTGCGGCGGCCCACTAGCCTTGGCGCAGCTGGAAGGGGTGCACGCGATATCGCAGACCGGTGCGCAATGGGATGTCGCCGGCGATTCGAGCTGGGCAGCGTCGAGCAGGGCGGGGGAAGCCTGCACTGGCCGGAGCGTATCCGGCCGCGGGCCGTCGCGGCGGGCTGGCCCTGCGCTGCGGTCCGTCGGGCCTCGGGCGTGTAGCCGAGCGCGGCGATGCCCGCCGCCGTCCAGCACACGCAGCCTCTCCGGATGTTTCCGGAGCCGGCGCTCTCCGTTTCGTAAAGACCAAGGATCATCGATGCTCCGCACAGCGAGTCCCCCATCGCCCCGACGCCGCCGCCTCAGCGGCGCGTTGATCGCCATCGTCGCCGGCCTGTTCTCGGCGGGCCCGGTGTTTTCCGCCAGTACGGCCGACCCGGTCGCGAACGTCTTCGTCGACTTCACCGCGCACGGCCAACCGACTTCCGAATACTCGCTCGGCGCCACGATCTCGACCTACGCCGACGGCGGCAGCAACCTGATCAAGGGCGGCAACCGCGCACTGTGGACCCAGTACCTGCGCGACCTCGGGCCGCTGGTCTGGCGCGTGCCGCTGTTCCATCGCGACGGCCAGGTCGGCTCGTCGGCCGGCGGCATTCACGGCGGCAACGAAGGCGAGGCCTATGTCCGCGGAATCAAGGGCATCGGCGGCATCCCGATGATCGCGGTCGGCGGCAGCACCGGCGACAACGACATTCGCGCCGCCGATGCGGCAGCGCTGGTGCGTTACTTCAACGACAACGGCGGCCAGCGCGGCGGCCCGGTGGTCGACTACATCATCGGCAACGAGCCCGACAACGGCTTCGGTGTCGGCAACTACATCGCCGGCGGCAACGGCAGCGACGGTTTCCACAACATCGCGCTGGCGATGCGCCAGGCCAGTGCGCAGCCGCTGTCGCTGGCCGGGCCGTCGCTGGTGACCTGGGCCGACTACAAGTACGGCGATTTCCGCCAGTTCTTCGCCAGCAGCCATGCCGATACCGACGTGGTCGATTTCCACAAGTACGGCGACGGCCAGCCGCTCGGCAATCTGGGCGCGACCTCGCAGTACGGCGACGCGATCGCCTGGCTGCGCAACGAGATCGACCTGAGCTTCGGCGAGCGCGCCGACGGCATCGCGATCCAGGTCGGCGAGTTCAACTACCACACGCGCTACGACGCGCAATGGCGCGCTTCGTTCTACACCTCGCGCAACCTCGTCCACACCGCCTCGGTGATCGGCCACGTGTTGCGCGCCGGCGGCAGCGCCTATCAGTACGCCGACAACAACGGCCCGCTGGGATTGATCAGCGACGGCACCGATCGCAACGACCAGCCCGGCGGTCGCCACGTCCGCTTGCCGGCGTACTGGGGAGTGTCGGCCTGGAGCGGCGGCGCCTGGTCGCGGCGTTACGGCCAGACCATGGTTGCCGCGACCACCCCAGTGCCGGACCTGGAAGTGTTCGCCACCGACAGAGCCAAGAAGATCGTCCTGATCAACAAGTCCGAGACCAACGACCGGCAAGCGGTGCTTGCGCTGACCGGCAAGAGCAGCGGCACCTACACCGCGTGGCGCTACGGCCGCGGCATGGACCCGGCCAACTTCACCAGCGGCGCGCAGTTCCTGCCGCCGGTGAAAGTCGCCGCCGCCAGAGCGTTCTCGCAGGGGCGGGTGGTGGTGTCGGTGCCGTGGATGAGCGTGGTGGTGATCGACGTGGATTGAAGCTTCGGCGTCGGTCGGAGCATCGCAGTTCCGGCTCCCGTCCCCGGCTCGCGCCCTAGGCGGACGCGAGTCGGAATGGTTCAGTGCCGCGCGGGCGAGCCGACCCGGTTCGGGTCCGGGCTTCGATCAACCGCCGCCGCAGCCGCCGCAACCCCCGCCGCAGCCACCACCGCCTCCACCGTCTCCGCCTCCATCGCCACCGCCGCCACCGCCCGAGCTGTCCGAGGAAGACGGGGTGCGGATCTGCTCGTAGTCGGAGAACGGGGTGCCGATCAGGACCGCGGTACCGGCCAGCGCCACCGTCGAGGCCGGATCGTAGGCGTCCGCCGGTCGTTGCCGCGCCGCCTTGTACAACTGCCAGTCGCCGGCCCAGGTGCGGGGCCGGTCCTGGGTCAAGAGCGCGCTACACAACGCCATCAGTGCGGTCAGGATGGTCAGCGCGATCAGGAACCCGACCGGCCGATCCAGTTGCAGGCCGATCATGATCTTGCACAGCCCCAGGGCGGCGACCGCGGCCAGGGGCAGCGCCGACAGCCTCGCCGCCCAGGCCTGTTGGCGCGGGCTCAGCAGCCAGCCTTTGCTGCGTACGCGCTGCTCCTGCGATCGGTGGCGTTCGCGCAATGTCGACAATATCCGCGACAGGGTCTGCTGCTCGGCGACCACTTGCATGGCATCGCGCAGCACCGGCGACAGCGCTTCGATCTGTTCGGCGGTCATGCGCGGGCGCAACCACACCCGGCCGGTCAGGTAGGCTTCGCGCGCCTTCTTGCGGTCGTATTCGAGGCTGACCGCGTCGATTGCGAGCAACTCGACCACGATCGCGTCGGCGACGCGATCGCTGCCGCCGGACAGATACGCCAGCTCCCAGCGGTCGGCCTCGTGACTCGGCCCCGGGCCCCGCGGCCCGCGCAGCCGTTGCCGCAGCCAGGCGCCCGCGATCAGCGCGGCGACCATCAGCACGACGAACCAGGCCAGGAACGGGCCGCCGGTCCAATGCAGCGGGTTGGTTTCGTTCGCGCTCAGCGCCAGCAGCGCATAGGTGCCGACGACGGCGGTCATGCCGAAACGCATCGGCCGCCGGGACGCCCGCGGCTCGGCTGGCATCACGCCCGGCCGCGCCGACGGGGCTTGCGGTGCGCGCGGTTCGGGCCAGAACCGCCTGGGCGGCGCGCCGAAAAAGCGCCGGTAACTGTCCAGAGTGTCGGCGTACTGGCGCTGGTGTTTCAGCGTTTCGCCGTTGCCGCCGCGCGAGGGCACGTGGTGCAACTCGTATTGCAGGACCTCGGCGCAGAAACGCTCGTAACGCCGGGTATCGACGATGTGGGCATGCCAGACCTCGTCGATGAGTTCGCTCGGCGTGACCGCATGATCGACGGTGACCGCGAGAAAACAGAAACGGCGGTACTCGTCGAGCGCCGCCCGCGCTTCGCTCAGGGAGAGCAGGGCGGTCGTGGCGACGCGGGTCAGGAATTCGTCCGAATCGTCGTCGTCGAATCGGTAGTCGCACAGGCGTTGCCACAAGGCGTGTTGAGCTTCGGTCCATCCGGCGGTGTCCGCCGGCGCTCGGTTCGGATCGTTCATGACCATCCCTCGGTAGTCCATCCATTGAACTGCCTGCATTCGGCCGTCGCGGCGCATGCGTTGGGATGCGCCGGCCCGGCTTGCGGTAAACGCTACGGCAGGCCGGGGCGCGGCGAAATAGCCGGTTACGGCTAGTCGTCGGACGGTGGGGTTTCGTTTAGGTGTAGAGCGGCGCGAGCGGCGACCGCCTTCCTGCGGCATGCGCCGTTATCGCGAGGTCGCGGTCGCGGCTTGCGCCGCTCCTGCCCGGAAGGCGCCGTGTGCCTGCCGCGGCGTATAGTCCAGTGCGATCGCAAGGAGAACCCGATGCGTTATGCCGTATTGGCGGCGGCGGCCGTACTGGCGGCCTGCGCCAGCCTTCCCGATCCGACCGCAGCCCTGATCGACCCGCAGGTGCGCGTGCGTTACGCCGGCGACGACGTGATCGGCGAATACCGTGCGCCGGGGCGACCGGGGCGGATCGTCAAGATCACCCCGGCGAACGGCCTGCCGTTCTATCTGTTCGACGATGACGACGACGAGCGCATCGACCGGCACCTCGGCGATATTCCGCCGAGGTACCAGGATGCGCTGAGGTTCAGGGTCCGTTTCGAGGACTATGGACTGATGCGTTGAAGCGCGCCGGCGTTCAGCGCTCCGCGAACAGCGCGTTGAGCTGCGAATACGCCATGGCGTCGGCGCCGAGCGGCGCCGAATCGCCGTCGCGCAGGAAACCGCCGGCGAGCGCGGCGGTGCGGGCGAACATCGACTGGGCAATGTCCGAACCCGCACTCAGGCGGCGCACGCCCCAGCCCTGCAGTTCGGCCGCCGCCGGCAGGGCCGGGCGGGCGAGCAGGTTCAGGGGCAGGCAGGCCTCGGCGGCGATCGCGCGCACCTGGGCCTCGTCGGTGAGGCCGGGCACGAACAGGCCGTCGGCACCGGCGGCGCGATAACGCGCGGCGCGCGCCAAAGTCTCCTCGACGCGGCGTTCGGGCGGCGCCAGGCCGCGCAGGTACACGTCGGTGCGGGTGTTGACGAACAACGCCACGCCGAGCCGCGCGCTGGCGCGCTTGATGTGTTCGATCTTCGCGCACAGCCGCTCGGGGTCGCCGCCGCCGTCTTCCAGGTTGATGCCGACCGCGCCGACGTCGATCAGGCCGGCCACGGTTTCGGCGACCGCGGCCGGGTCGTCGGAATAGCCGCCTTCGACGTCGACGGTGAGCGGTACGCGGATCGCGCGGACGATGTCGGCGACGGTCGCGACCAGGCGCCGCACCGGCAGCAGGTCGCCGTCGGGATAACCGTGCGACCAGGCGACGCCGGCGCTGGTGGTGGCGACCGCCTTGGCGCCGAGGCTTTCGATCAGGCGCGCGGTGCCGGCGTCCCAGGCATTGGCCAGCAGCAGCAGGCCGTCGCGGTGCAGGTTATGGAAATGATCGGCGTGTTGGGCGGGTGCGCTCATGCGTAGGACTCCGAAAGACAACGGCGAGAGGAAAAGCGAAAAGAAAGCCGGCGAGGGCGCAAGAATCTCACGCCGCCCGCCCGCTGACTCGCCGTTTCCGGCTATTGCCGTGATCGGTCAATTTTGAGCCGCATCCCACTGCCGGATCGCCCGCTCGACCGCGTCGACGCCGCGCGCGGTGGCGGCCGCATCGATCTGTTCGACGGTGTCGTTGCTGCTGTGGATGACCTGGATGACCTTGGCCTGGGTCGCGGACTTCTCGCCCTTGAAGAACGACAGGATCAAGGGCACTTCTTCGTGGCCGATCAGCGAATACGACACCGCCGGCCAGCCGGCCTTGAGGAAAGGCAGGTGATCGCTCGGCGGATACTCGCGGCCGGCCGACAACTGCAGCCCGGAGGCCTTGACCGCATCGCGGCTGGCGCCGACCAGGGCGCTGTCGGCGTCCGGCGTCATCATCCACAGGGTGTCGCCCCAGCCGAACACGTCGAAATTGACGTACAGCGCGGGCTTTTCGCTGCCCTGGGCGATGTAGGCGCTGGAACCGAGCAGGCCGGCTTCCTCCAGGTCCCAGAACGCCACCGCGACGCGATGGCGGGCGAGCGGCTTGCGCTTGAAGCGTTCGGCCAGGGCCAGCACGGTGGCGCTGCCGGAGGCGTTGTCGGTCGCGCCCTGGCCTTCTTCCACCTGGTCGAAATGCGCGCCGAACAGCAGCAGCGGCGCGTCGGCCGCGCCGGACACTTCGGCGATCAGGTTCTGCCCCTGTTGCTTCTTCGCGGTTTCGAAGGCGACCGCTTTCCATTTCAGGCCCAGGCCGTCGAGGCGTTTTTCGATCGGCGCGCGGCGGTTGCCGGCGCCGGCCTCCGACAGGCTGCGGACATCGCCGAGCCACGAGCCGGCGGTAGCCGCGGCCGGCGCCGGCGCGGTTTCGCGCGCAGTCGCGCCGGCCATCGAAAGCAACAGCAGGGAAGTGACGAGGGTTGTGGCGAGCGGCGAGAGTTTCTGAGGACGCATTGGGTCTTCTCGAAGGCACGTTGGAGGGACGGAATCAGGCCGCATTGTGCCCACTTTCACATTATGAATGCCTTGCACCGCACCATGCCGGCGCGTAGCCTCGGCGGCGTTGCAGGACTCGGTCGTAGGGGAAGGGACAATGACTATCCGTGTATTCATCGTTGACGACCATGCGTTGGTCCGCACGGGCATGCGCATGATCCTGTCGGCGGAGACGGATATCGAAGTGCTCGGCGACGTCGAAAGCGGCGAAGAGGCGATGCCGCTGATCCGCAAGCTCAAGCCCGACGTGGTGTTGTGCGATCTGCACCTGCCCGGCGTGAGCGGGCTGGAGGTGACCGAGCGCATCGTCAAGGGCGACCACGGCACGCGCGTGATCATCGTATCGGTGCTGGAAGACGGCCCGATGCCGAAGCGCCTGCTCGAAGTCGGCGCCTCCGGTTACGTCGGCAAGGGCGGCGATGCGAGCGAGTTGTTGCGCGCCATTCGCGACGTCGCCCGCGGCAAGCGCTATCTGGCCAGCAACATCGCCCAGCACCTGGCCTTGTCGAACATCGACGGCGGCAACTCGCCGTTCGACGAACTGTCGCCGCGCGAACTGGAGATCGCCTTGCTGCTGGTGCAGGGCTTCCGCCAGGAAGAAATCGCCAAGCGCCTGAGCCTCAGCGCGAAGACGGTCAATACCCACAAGACCCGGCTGTTCGAGAAGCTCGCGATCACCGACAGCATCGCGCTGGCCCGCCTGGCCGCGCAGTACGGACTGGCCGATCCCGCGCATTCGCTGTGATGCAGCGCGCCGGCGCCGAAGCCGGCGTCGAAGGCGTGGTGTCCTGATCCGAAGGCGCTGGCCTGAAGGCGATGCCGAACGGCGATTGACCGGGCAAGCGCCCGCTTCGGACGAATCGCCTGCGCATCGATGCGGCGGTTCGCCGCAGCGACTGCCGCGGTGCGCGGCCACGGCAAAGCCGTTGAATTAAAATCCGGAGCGCAAAAAGAAACCGGCCGCATCAGCGGCCGGTTTCTTCGTTCTGAGGTCCGGGTGGAGCGTCGCCGGTCAGGCGCGACGCTCGTCGTCGGAGGTCCCGTCGGCCACGTCCTGCTCGCCATCGACGGCGGCCTTGGCCGCGTCGCTGCGGGCCGGTTCGGCCGGATGGGGCAGAGCATCGAACAGGCCGGCGGTGCGCGGCGTCGTTGCCGGCGCCGCGTCGACAGAAGCGGACTCGGCAGAAGCGGACTCGACCGAAGCGGGTTCGACCGGGCTGGCCTCAGGCGCGCTGGCCTTGGGCTCGACCGAGCCGGTCGCAGCGGAAGCCGCCACCGCCGGTTCGACCGCGGCCGGGCGGGCTTCGGCCTGCGGAACTTCGGCTTGCGCGGCTTCGACTTGCGCAGTGTCGCGGACGGCCGGTTGAACGACCGGCTTGATCACGGTGGTCTCGACCGGGGTCTGCTCGACCACGGCCTGCTCGACCACGGTGTCTTCGACGCGGGTCTCTTCGACCAAGGCCGAAGTCGGCTCGACCACCGGCTCGAGGTCTTCGTTGCGCGGCGCCGCGGCCTGCAGGGGCGCGTGCTGCGGGGCAGCCGGTGGCTGCACCGCGTGCTGCCGCTGCAGCGCAGGCTGCGCCTGTTCGATCGCCGCGGCCGCATCCTGCGCGGGCGTGACGGTTTCGGCAGGCGCCACGACCGCTGCATCGGGCAGGCGGGTGATCACCGGCATCGCCGCATCCAGCACCGGCTCGGCGACGGGTTCGTTCACGACCGGCTCGGCCGAGACATAGGCCTTGCGCGAGGGCTCGGCCTGCGGCTGCGCGGGCTCGCGCGAGGCCGGTGCGTCGGCAGCAGGTGCGTTGACAGCGGATCCGCTGGTAGCGGACGTGGCGTCGTGACCGAGGTTAGCGAACGTCGCCTTCGACTCGGCGGCCGTTTCCGCAGCCGGGTTGAACACGCGGCTGGCGAGGGCGGCTGCGGGCGCGACGGCCGCGGCTGCGGCTGCGGCGGGCGCCGCGGCCTGG
>NZ_JBPKJP010000067.1:0-24308 GCF_051217035.1 Lysobacter sp. 1R34A | reverse complement strand
CGCGGTCGAAGCGGCCGCACGCGCGCACTTGCTCGCCGCCGGCCTGCGCGCGGTCGCGGCGAACGCCAACTACCGCTTCGGCGAACTCGACCTGGTGATGCTCGACGCCGCCGTGCTGGTGTTCGTCGAAGTGCGCTACCGCCGCGACGATCGCTACGGCGGCGGAGCGGCCTCGGTCGACGCGCGCAAGCGCCGCAAGCTGGTGCTGGCGGCGCAGAGTTTCCTCGCCGCGCATCCCCGCCTGGCCGACAGCGCCTGCCGCTTCGACGTGGTCGAGGCCGACGGCGACCCCGCCTCGCCGCGCCTGAACTGGTTGCGCGATGCCTTCCGCGCCGACGATCTCTGAGACGACCGTACCATGCCGACCGTAATGACTCACGCCGTGGTTCCCCTCGCCCTGGGCTGGGCGCTGGGCTCGCGGGTGATCGACCGTCGCCTGCTGATCGCCGGCGCGCTCGCCGCGGTGTTGCCGGACGCCGACGTGGTCGCGTTCAAGCTCGGCATCGCCTACGCCGACGACTTCGGCCATCGCGGCGCCAGTCATTCCTTCGCCTTCTCCACGCTCGTCGCCGCGCTCGGCGCGCTCGCCTCGCGCTGGCTGCGCGCACCGCCATGGACCGCGGCCGCCTGGTTGTTCGTCTGCACCGCCTCGCACCCGTTGCTCGATGCGCTGACCGACGGCGGCCTCGGCGTCGCCCTGTATTGGCCGTGGTCGGACCAGCGGATCTTCGCGCCGTGGCGGCCGATCGAGGTCTCGCCGATCGGCGCGCGTTTCTTCAGCGCGCGCGGCCTGCAGGTGCTGTGGTCGGAGGCGCGCTGGATCGTGTTGCCCGCGCTCGCCGCCGGCGCCCTCGGCGCGGCCATGCGGCAGTGGCTGCCGCGTTCGGAACGCGCCCGATGACCGCCCTGCCCGACGAGTTGCAACGCGAGTTGTCGGGGCTGCTCGGCGAAGGCTGGTTGACCGACCCCGGCGAACGCCTCGCCTATGCCTACGACAACTCGCGCCGGCAGGCGATGCCGGACGCGGTGGCGCTGCCGCGCGCGCGCGAGCAGGTGCTCGCGCTGGTGCGCGCCTGCCGCCGCCATCGCGTGCCGGTGATCGCGCGCGGCCGCGGCACCAACACCACCGGCGCCTCGGTGCCGGTCGCCGGCGGCGTGGTGGTCTCGTTCGAACGCATGAACCGGATCCTCGAGATCCGCCCGGGCGACCGTTGCGCGATCGTCGAACCCGGCGTGCTCAACGGCGATCTGCAAACGGCGCTGAAACCCCATGGCCTGTTCTGGCCGCCGGACCCGACCAGCGCCGCCTTCAGCACGGTCGGCGGCAACCTGGCCTGCAATGCGGGCGGGCCGCGCGCGGTGAAATACGGCGCCAGCCGCGACAACGTCCTGGCGCTGACCGCGGTGACAGGCGCCGGCGAGCTGATCGTCTGCGGCACCGCGACCACCAAGGGCTCGACCGGCTACGACCTGCATCGCCTGTTGGTCGGCAGCGAAGGCACCCTGGCCCTGATCGTCGAAGCCAGCCTGCGCCTGACTCCGGCCGTGCCGGCGCGTGCGGCCTTGCGCGCGATCTACCGCGACGTTTCGGCGGCGTCGCAGGCGGTGGCGCGGCTGATGGCGCAGCCGGTGACGCCGTCGATGCTCGAATTCATGGACGCCCATGCCGTGCGCCTGGCGCGCGACGTCGGCGGCGCCGACCTGCCCGCGGACGCCGGCGCCTTGTTGATGATCGAGGCCGACGGCGACGCCCAGACCCTGCCGCATTCGATCGCGGCGCTGAAACGCGCGGCGCAGGGCGACGGCCTGATCTCGCTCGACGACGCCAGCGACGAAGCCGCACGCGAAAAACTGTGGGCCGCGCGCAAGGCGCTGTCGCCGTCGCTGCGCACCTTGGCACCGGGCAAGATCAACGAAGACGTGGTGGTGCCAGTGTCGCGCATTCCCGAACTGGTCGACGGCGTGCAGGCGCTGGCCCGCGAGTTCGACCTGCCGATCGTCTGTTTCGGCCATGCCGGCAACGGCAACCTGCACGTCAACCTGCTCTACGACCCGGCCGACGACGATCAGAAAGCGCGCGCCCACACGGCGATGTCGAGAGTGTTCGCCCTGGCCCTGGCGCTCGGCGGCACCTTGTCCGGCGAGCACGGCATCGGCTTGGCCAAGCGCGAGTTCATGCCGCAGGCCATCGATGCGGCCACCCTGGCGCTGATGCGTCAGGTGAAGACCGTGTTCGATCCCGACGGCATCCTCAACCCGGGCAAGCTGCTGCCGGACGCCTGAGACTCGCGCGCATCGATGTTCTCGCCGACGCGGCGCGCCGATCGGCCTGCCGGGCGTCGCCGCTCAGGACACGAAATGCTGATACCCGCGACGGCTCGGCTGCCAGGCCGACCCGTCGGGCGCGCGCACCCGCAGCCCGGGCTCGGCTTCGATCACGCCGATCACCGTCGCCGGGGTGCCGACTGCGGCCAAGGCCTGCGCGATCGCCCCGCGTTGCGCTGGCGCCGCGGTGAAGCACAGCTCGTAGTCGTCGCCGCCGCCGAGCTGCAGGCCCCAACGCGCAGGGCCTTCGCAGGCCGCGGCCAAGGCCGGCGAAGTCGGCAGCGCACCGGCCTCGATGCGCGCGCCGAGCCCCGATGCGGCGCAGACATGGCCCAGGTCGGCCAGCAAACCGTCCGACACGTCGATGCCGGCATGGGCCAGACCGCGCAAGGCGCGGCCCGCACTCACTCGCGGGGTCGGCCGCTGCAAACGTTCGCGCAGGCGTTGGTTGTCGGTGGCCGGGTCGCCGGCGCAGCGCCGCACGGCGGCCTCGCGGTAGGGCGCGATGCCGGCCAGGGCCAGCGCCGCGGCGGCGTCGCCGAGCGTGCCGGTGGCCCAGATCTCGTCGCCGGTCTGCGCGGCGTCGCGACGCAGCGCAGCGCCCGGCTCGACGAAACCGAGCACGGTCACGCACACCGACAAGGCGCCGCGGGTGGTGTCGCCGCCGACCAGGGCCACGCGGTGCTCGGCGGCGAGTGCGATGAAACCGTCGAGAAAGCCGTCGACGAAGGCCTCGGTCTCGAAGCCGGCCTCGGCCGGCAAGGACAGCGACAGGGTGCACCAGGCCGGGCTCGCGCCCATCGCGGCGAGGTCGGACAGATTCACCGCGAGCGCTTTCCAGCCGATGTCGGCCGGCGCGGCGTCCTCGGGGAAATGCACGCCGCGGTTGAGGGTGTCGGTGGCGACGACCAGTTGCCGGCCGGGCGGCGGCTGCAGCAAGGCGGCATCGTCGCCGATGCCGAGCAGCACGTCCTCGCGCGGCGCCAGGCCGGCGCCGATGCGGGCGCGAATGCGGGCGATCAGGTCGAACTCGGCTGCGCTCATCGCGGTCTCGTCGCTGTGCGCGCTCGCCATCGAGCGCTCGGCAATCCATCTCGCTCGGACGTTGCGCGGCAACGCCCGAAAGGTTCGCTCAGCGCTTCTTCGACGCGGCGAACTCGGTCGCGCGCCAGTCGGCGGCGGCATGGTCGAGCACGCCGTTGACGTAGGTATGGCCGTGTTCGGCGCCGAAGCGCTTGACGGTCTCGATCGCTTCGTTGATCACCACGCGATATGGCACGTCGAGGCGATGGCGCAGCTCGTAGGCGGCGATGCGCAGCGCGGCGCGTTCGATCGGGTCGACCTGTTCGACGTCGCGGTCGAGGAACGGCGCCAGGGCCACGTCCAACTCTTCCTGATGCTTGTCGACGCCGCGCACGAGGTCTTCGAAATAATCGAGATCGGCGACTTCGTGGGCCTGTTCGTGGGCGAACTGGCCGATCACGTTGCTGACCGTGGCCCCCGACAACTGCCAGGCGTACACGGCCTGCAGCGCGCGGCGGCGGGCGCGCGAACGCGCTACGGGGTCGATTCCATCCTGACGACGGCGGTTCATGGCAATTGCCCCAGCAGATGGCTCATTTCGAGGGCGGCCAGCGCCGCTTCCTCGCCCTTGTTGCCGTGATTGCCGCCGGCGCGGGCCTCGGCGTCCTCGTGGCGTTCGACCGCCAGCACGCCGTTGGCGATCGGCAGGCCGTAGTCGAGCGAAACGCGCATCAGGCCGTCGGAGCAACCGTCGGCGACTTGTTCGTAATGGCGGGTATCGCCGCGCACGACGCAGCCGAGCGCGACCACCGCGGCGTGCTGGCCGGCTACGGCCAGGCGCGCGGCGACCACCGGCAGTTCCCAGGCGCCGGGGACGCGGACCACGTCGATGGCGTCCTCGGCGACGCCGTGCTCGGCGAAGGTCTTGCGGGCGCCGGCCACGAGGGTGTCGGTGATGCGCGGGTTCCAGCGGCTGGCGATGATGGCGTAGCGCGCGCCCTCGGGGCTGCGCAGGTCGCCTTCGTAATGGGGCATGAGGGGGAATCGGCTGGACGAAAGGGATAGTTTAGCGGCTGGGGCCGGCCGGTGCCGGGCGCCGGGACGCTTCGGTCCGCGGCGCCGCCCTGGCGGGCCGGCCGCCGAGAGCGGCCGCCGGCCTCGCCGGGCTCAACCGAGCTTGGCGATATCGACGTATTCGACGACTTCCAGGCCGAAGCCGGCCAGGCCGATCTGCCGGCGCGGGGTGCCGAGCACGCGCAGCTTGCCCAGGCCGAGATCGGCCAGGATCTGGCCGCCGGCGCCGTTGCGCCGCCACTCGGCCAGCGCATGGCCACGGGTCGGCACCGGCGCGACGGTCTCGGCGGCCTCGTCGGCGGATGCCGCGTCCTGCGCCGCCTCGCCCGCCGCCGTCTCGCGCACGCGCGCCAGCAGGCTGTCGGCGTCGGCGTGATCGGCCAACACCACCAGCGCGCCGCTGCCTTCGCGGGCGATCGCCGCCAGCACGTCGCCGACCGCCGGGCCGAAGTCCGGCCGGCGCCAATGCAGGGCGTCGGCGAGCGGGTTCTGGATATGCACGCGCACTAGGGTCGGCGCGTTCGCATCGGGCTCGCCGCGCTGCAGGGCGAAATGCAGCGCGTGGGTCAGGCGGTCGCGATAGCTCAGCAGGCGGAACGGGCCGTGCTCGGTCTCGATCGTGCGCGCATCGACGCGCTCGACCGTGTGCTCGGTGGCGAGGCGATAACGGATGAGTTCCTCGATCGAACCGATCTTGAGCCCGTGCTCGGCGGCGAAAGCTTCTAGTTGCGGGCGCCGCGCCATGCTGCCGTCGGCGTTGAGCACCTCGACCAGCACGCCGGCCGGCTCCAGGCCGGCGAGCAAGGCCAGATCGCTCGCCGCCTCGGTGTGGCCGGCGCGGCTGAGCACGCCGCCGGGCTGCGACATCAACGGGAAGATGTGGCCGGGCTGGGCCAGGTCGGAGGGCTTGGCGTCGGGCCGCACCGCGGTGCGCACGGTGTGGGCGCGATCGTAGGCCGAGATGCCGGTGGTGACGCCCTCGGCGGCTTCGATGCTGACGGTGAAGTTGGTGTGGTGCGAGGAGGTGTTGTCGCGCACCATCGGTCCCAGGCCGAGCTGCAGGCAACGCTCGCGCATCAGCGACAGGCAGACCAGGCCGCGCGCATGGGTGACCATGAAGTTGATGTCGGCCGGGCGCACCAGCTCGGCGGCCATGATCAGGTCGCCTTCGTTCTCGCGGTCTTCGTCGTCGACGATCACGACCATGCGGCCGGCGCGGATTTCCTCGAGCAATTCGGGGACGGTCGCGAAATTCATGCGGCGGCTCCGGCAGCGTGGGGGTCGGTTCGATCGGAACCGAGTTGGTCGGAACCGAGTTGGTCGGAGCCGAGTTGGTCGGAGCCGGTTTGACGGGCGCCGAGCAGGCGCTCGACGTAACGCGCGACCAGATCGATTTCCAGGTTGACCGCATCGCCGACCGCGGTCTGCGCGAACGCGGTGTGCTCGACGGTGTGCGGGATCAGGGCGACTTCGAAGCCGTCGTCGTCGACTTCGTTGACGGTCAGGCTGACCCCGTCGACGCAGATCGAGCCTTTCTTGGCGATGTAGCGCAGCAGCGCGGCCGGCGCGCGGAAACGCCAGCGCTGGGCGCGGGCGTCTTCGTGCACGCTCAGCACCGCGCCGACGCCGTCGACGTGGCCGCTGACCATGTGGCCGCCGAGGCGGTCGGTCGGGCGCATCGCCCGCTCCAGGTTGACGAGGGCGCCGTGCTCGAGCGCGCCGAGCGTGGTCAGCGACAGGGTCTCGGTCGACGCGTCGGCCTCGAACCAGTCCTCGCCGAACGAGATCACGGTCAGACACACGCCGTTGACGGCGATGCTCTCGCCGAGCCTGGGCGCGCTGAAGTCGAGGCTGCCGGTGGCGATGCGCAGGCGCACGTCGCCGCCGAGGTCCTGGCTGGCGGCGAGCGAGCCGACGCCTTCGATGATGCCGGTGAACATCAGCGGATCTCCTGACGGAGCGCCGCTGCGATATCGCGATGGAAGTGGGTCATGAAACGTTTCCCGCATGTGGTGAGCGAAAAACGCCTCAAGGCATGGGCCAGCGCGCGACCCGCGGCGGCGCCGCGGATTCGGTGCTCCCGGCTCTTGCGAGCGCGAGCCGTGCATGGCCGTCTTCTTTCATCCGGACTGTGACCGTCGGCTCCGGCATCGGACCGGATCTGCTGACCCTGCGGGCCGGGTCCGGGACGTGACCGCCTTCGGAACCGTGGCCTGCAGGCGCTCGCGGGCTCGCGCGTGACCGCGCCTACCGCCGGTGGGGAGTTTCGCCCCGCCCTGAAGACGTTACGTAGTGAAGCGCCGGCGAACCGGCGGGCGCAGTTTAGCACCCGGGCCGGGGCCGGCCGGTTGTCCGCCTCGGCCGGCTGCGGATGCACTGTTCCGCCCATGGCGCCGCGGCGGCGGCAGGTGTGGCCGGGCTTGGCCGGGTCTGGCGGGCCTGGCCGGCACGGGCTTCAGGCATACTCGTAAGAAAGACTCGGATTTCCGGCGCTCGCCCGGAGCATCCGCAGGCAGCGCAGGCCCACGGCCCGCCACGCCCCAATCAACTCGCTTCCACCCAGTGCGCTTCCGCGCCGGCACTCAATCCGGCTTGCGCCGCAGATGCAGGAACAGCGGCCATTGCACGGTCCGCACGTCGCCCGACGCGCCCCAGGCCGCCGACAGCGCCGGTCCGTGCCGCGCGACCGGGTCTTCGCCGGTCGCCGCGCGGCAGCGTGCGGTCGCCGACATGCTGTTCAAGTAGCCGAGAAAGCGCCGCAGCCCCCACTCCGCTTCCAGCCACAGCGCCGGCGCCGGCAAGGCCGGGAACGGCCACTCGTAACCGGCATAACGCTGTTCGATCTGGACCCGCTCCGGCGGCCAGTGCTCTTCGATCTGCTCGCGGAAGTCCGCGACCGCGCCGACCATGCCTTCGGGCGCGATGAAATCGCAGTAACCCCAGGCCGCGAGCACGCCGCCCGGTGCCAGCACGCGCTCGCACTCGGCGAAGAAGCGCTCGCGCTCGAACCAGTGCAGCGCCTGCGCGACCGCGATCAACTGCACGCTGGCGTCGGCCTGTTCGGTGCGCTCGGCCGGCTCGATCGCCAGGCTGACGTTGCCGCTGCCGCGCAGCGACGCGTCGTGCGCCCAGTGTCGTTCGATCTGTTGCGCGCTCGGCTCGGTCGCGTGGACCTGGGCGAAGCGCGCCGCCAGGCCGCGCGTGGCCTGGCCGCTGCCGCAACCGGCCTCCCACACCCGCGCGCTCGCCGGCACCTGCGCCGCGATCAGCTCGAACAAGGCCTCGGGATATTCCGGCCGCGCCGCCGCATAGCTGCCGGCGAGCGCGGAGAAATGGTCCTTGAATGCGTTTTGATTCATGAGGGAGGTCGAGGGGTGATCAGTGAGGAGTGAGCGGAGCCGAAGCGCGGCGAAGCTTTCGCCCGCTCCCCGCTTCCGTTGTCGAGCTTGCGGCAACCGGAGAGAATGAGGAGTGAGGAGTCAGAAGTGGGCAAAGCGGCCCCGCCGGCGCTCTCGCTTACTCCACACTTCTCGCTGCTAGTTCCTAGTTCCTCCACTTACCCCTGCCGCGGCTGCAACAGCACCCGCGTGTCCTCGCCGAGCCGGCGCAGGTCGACCAGATCCAGGCGCAGTTTGTCCTTCATCGCCTCGATGCCGAGGCCGTCGAACAGGGGTCGCGCGCTTTCGCCTAGCAATACCGGGGCGACGTACAGCAGGACCTCGTCGACCCAGCCGCCGGCGAGGAAGGCGCCGGCCAGGGTCGCGCCGGCTTCGAGCTGGATTTCGTTGACGCCGCGCTCGGCGAGCAGCTTGAGCACCGCTTCCAGGTCGAACCGGCCCTGGCGCATCGGCACCGCCGCGTGCTGGGCGGCGAAGCCGCGCGGCGGCTTGGCGTCGGGGGCATGCAGGTACAGGGTCGGCGCATCGCCTTCGCGCACCCGGCCGCGCGCGACCGTGGCCAGGCCCGGGTCGAGCACCACGCGCAGGGGCGCGACGAAGGCGGTGTCGTCGCCGAGGCGCACGGTCAGCGAGGGGTCGTCGGCGAGCACGGTACCGGCGCCGGTCACGATCGCGCCGGCGCGCGCGCGCCAGTGCTGCACGTCCAGGCGCGAAGCTTCGCCGCTGATCCACTTGGATTCGCCGCTGGCCAGCGCGCTGCGCCCGTCCAGGCTGGTCGCCAGCTTGACCCGCAGCCACGGCCGGCCGCGCTCGATGCGCGACAGGAAACCGCGGTTGAGCGCGCGCGCCTGCGTTTCCATCAAACCGCTCGCGACCTCGATGCCGGCCGTCTGCAAGCGGGCGAAACCGGCGCCGTCGACCTGCGGAAACGGGTCGCGCATCGCCGCGACCACGCGGCCGACGCCGGCTGCGATCAAGGCCTCGCTGCACGGCCCGGTGCGTCCGGTGTGGGCGCAGGGTTCCAAGGTCACGTAGACGGTCGCGCCGCGTGCGCGATCGCCGGCGGCACGCAAGGCGTGCACTTCCGCGTGCGGCTCGCCGGCGCGCTCGTGCCAGCCTTCGCCGACGACTTCGTCGCCGTGTGCGATCACACAGCCCACCAGCGGATTGGGCTTGGTTGTGTACGCGCCTTTCTCGGCCAGGCGCAGCGCGCGGGCCATGTGCAGGTGATCGATGGCGGAGAAGGGCATGGTCATGGCGTGCGCTTGAAGTGGGTGGCGTCGGGGAAATCGGAAATCAGGCTGCGGTCGGCTTGCAGGGTCAAAGTCATCACCCCGCCCTCGCCCGCGTCGGTGGTCTGTGCGTCGAACTCGATCAGGTACAGCAGCCTGGTAGGACCGTCCACGCCCAGCCAGCGCTGCGTATCGGGCTGTTCGGGGAAGCGTACGCCGATCGCTTTCACCGCGGCATCGGCGGGCAAGGCCTCGAACTCGAAGGTCCCATCGTCGCCGCGCACCGGGCTTTGCTCGATCGTCCGGCCATCGGCCAGTCGGAGCAGTCCCCTGGCGTCGCCCACCGCCAAACCGTAGCGCGGGTCGTACACCTTCAGCCGCACCGTCTCGCCGGCGCGTCGCGGCCGATGCGCCCACCAACGCCCCATCGGCAGCAAACCCGCATCCACCGCCTGCTGCAGAGTGTCGATGCCGCCGCCGCGCACCCGGTCCAGATCGGTGTCGGTCAACGGCGGCGGCAACGCGCGCCTGATGCCGTTCTCGCTGTCGAGCGCGCGCTCCATGAGCACGACGGTCTGCTCGCTGCGTTGCCAGCAGCCGGCCACGTCCAGGCCCGGGGTCGGTACCTCGCGCATACGGAAGCTGCCGTCATGGTTCAACTGCAGGCTCGGCCTGGCCTTGGCTTCGGTACCGGCATAAGCCCCCGCCAGCGCCGCGTCGGCGGGCGCGCAGGCGGCCGCGAACGCCGCTGGGGACGCGAAGCCGGCGATCGCGGCGAATGCGCCGGCACGAAAAGCGGCCATCCGATGATTCATCGCATCCTCCGGCAAACCACTGTCAATGCCGCACATAGCGGCCGGGTATCCGCGGCGCGATCAGGCCGCCCTCGTCGCGGGTCAGGATCAATTGTTCGAACGGCGCCGGCATCGCTGCGGCGCTGTCCAGGCGTATCGCGAAAATGCGGCCCTGGCTTTCGTCCAGCGCCACGGTTTCGCGCGGGCGATCGGCCGGTTGTAGGATCGCCCGGGTCAGCCGCACCCCGGGACGCTGCACCGCCAGAGCCCAGCCGCCCGGACCGGTCTCGGTGCGCTCGCTGCGCCCGTCGGAATACACGAACTCGACGCCGATCCCCTGCGCCCGATAGCCGCGCTGCGGGTCGCCGATCACGACCGCGTAGCCGCCTCGTCCCTCGGCCCTGGCCGCCGGGTCCAGGCAGCGCTCGCGGTCGAATCGCGGCGCGGGCAGCTTCGGCATGGCACGGCCGGCCGTCGCGTGCAACGCGGCGGCCTGCTCCAACCGCTGCAGATAAGTGCGCACCGCGATATCCGCCGCCACTTGGTCCTCATCGAGCGCGCCGTCGTCGAGCAGGCCGTCTTCCTCGGCGCCGGCCTCGGCCGCAGCCTTCGCGGCCGAGGCCGCATTGTCCGGCGTCGCCGCCTGCCAGGCTTTCGGCCTGGTCTGCGCCGCCGTCGCTTCCAGCGCCAGCCGCGACTGTTCGAGCGCCGCCAACGCCGGCGCCAGCGACGCCACCGCGGCGCTGCGGCCTGCTGCATCGGCGGGCCCCGCCTCGGGCAGGCTGGCCGCAAGCAGCTCGGCGTATTCGACCCCGGAGCCATAGGTCTTCAGGTAACCGCAGGCCGCCTCGATCAGGGCCTGCCGTCGTTCCGCCGCGTACTCGTCCAGGCGCTTTTGCGCGTCCGCAGTCCAGGCGACGGTCTGATCGAGTGCGAACACCGGCGCCTCGACCGCGGGCGTATCCGTGCTCAACACGATGCCGTCGCCGCCCACGTTCCACTGGCCGCCGGCGGACTGGACCGTCGCACCGTCGCTGAGGCTCCACCGGAAACGGCCGTCGCGCTGGAGCACCAGTTCCGAGACGGCCTCGTCGGCGTCTTCGAGGAAATAGCGGCCGGCGAGCGCCGCACGCTGGCGATCCTCGATCGGATCGGCGGCCGGGGCCCGGCACGGCAGCAGGGCCAGGCCCAACCAGGCGAGCACCGGCAGTGCGGATCGGTATGCCTTCAACATGCGCGAACTCCTTTCGCCGCGTAACAAAGCCCTGCCTCGGCAGGGAAGCTCAGCGCTTCTTCTTGTCCGGGCGCGGCTCGTCGTCGCCGAGCAAGGGCAGTTGGCCCTCGCCCGGAATGTCGCGCTCGAGCCGGTCGAGTTCCTCGCGGAAATCGGCGACGTCCTCGAACGAGCGATAGACCGAGGCGAAACGCACGTAGCCGACATGGTCGAGCTTGCGCAGTTCGGCCATGACGAACTCGCCGACCCGGCGCGAGGCGAGCTCGCGCTCGGCGGTCATGCGCAGTTGGTGGACCACCGCGCGCACCGCCGACTCGATCTGTTCTTCCGAGACCGGCCGCTTCTGCAGCGCGCGGTCGAAACCGGCGCGTAGCTTGCGCGCGTCGAAGGCTTCGCGGCGGCCATCGCCCTTGATGATGACCGGCAGCTTGAGCTCGATCGTCTCGATCGTGCTGAAACGTTCCCCGCACGCCTCGCAGACGCGACGGCGGCGGATCGTCGCGCCGTCGTCGGACACGCGCGAATCGATGACGCGGGTGTCCTGGTGCTGGCAGAAGGGGCAATGCATCAGCGCTCCACCCGGGACTCGGGACTCAGGACTCGGGACTCGGATAAAAGTTCGGCTGCGCGTTGCGGTCGTCGCCTGACGATATGCTCAGACTCGGGACTCGGCGCTTCGCCGAGTCCCGAACCCCGAACCCCGAGTCCCGAGGGCTTACTCATACACCGGGAACTGGGCGCACTGCTTGGTCACGTTCTCGCGGACTCCGGCGATGACCTTCTCGTCCTTCGGGTTGTCGAGCACGTCGCAGATCCATTCGGCCAGGGCGACGCAGTCGGCTTCCTTGTAGCCGCGGGTGGTGACCGCCGGGGTGCCGATGCGCAGGCCCGAGGTCACGAACGGCTTTTGCGGGTCGTTCGGCACGGCGTTCTTGTTGACCGTGATGTGGGCCTGGCCGAGCGCGGCTTCCGCGTCCTTGCCGGTGATGCCCTTGCCGATCATGTCGACCAGCATCAGGTGGTTCTGCGTGCCGCCGGAGACGATCTTGTAGCCGCGCGCGATGATGGTCTTGGCCATCGCCTGGGCGTTCTTGACCACCTGCGCCTGGTATTCCTTGAATTCCGGCTCCAGCGCTTCCTTGAAGGCGACCGCCTTGGCCGCGATCACGTGCATCAGCGGACCGCCCTGGATGCCCGGGAACACGATGCTCTGCAGCTTCTTGACCAGGTCCTCGGACGGGTCCTTGGCGACGATGATGCCGCCGCGCGGGCCGCGCAGGGTCTTGTGGGTGGTCGAGGTGACGACGTGGGCGTGCGGCAGCGGGCTCGGGTACACGCCTGCGGCGATCAGGCCGGCGACGTGGGCCATGTCGACGAACAGAAGGGCGCCGACCTTGTCGGCGATGGCGCGGAAGCGCGCCCAGTCGACGACCTGCGAATAGGCGCTGAAGCCGGCCACGACCATCTTCGGCTTGTGCTCGACCGCCAGGCGCTCGACTTCGTCGTAATCGATCAGGCCCTGGTCGTCGACCCCGTACTGCACGGCGTTGAACAGCTTGCCGCTGGCGTTGACCTTGGCGCCGTGGGTGAGGTGGCCGCCGTGGGCCAGGCTCATGCCGAGGATGGTGTCGCCCGGGTTGAGCAGGGCGAAGTACACGGCCTGGTTGGCCTGCGAGCCCGAATGCGGCTGGACGTTGGCGTAATCGGCGCCGAACAGCTGCTTGGCGCGGTCGATCGCGAGCTGCTCGGCGATGTCCACGTATTCGCAGCCGCCGTAGTAACGCTTGCCCGGATAGCCCTCGGCGTACTTGTTGGTCAGCACGCTGCCCTGGGCTTCGAGGACGCGCGGGCTGGCGTAGTTCTCCGAGGCGATGAGCTCGACGTGGTCTTCCTGGCGGCGGACCTCGGCGGCCATGGCCTGGGCGAGTTCATCGTCAAATCCGGCAATACGGGTGTGGCTCGGGAACATTACGCGGCCTCGGGAGGGGAGAGAACGGACGGGAGGGAGGGGGGAACCTCGCATCAGGCCGGGCCGTGTGGATCCGCGGGCGGGCTTGACGTAAGACTTGAAATGTTAGCCTAGGGGCGTATGGCGGCCAACCGCCAAAGCGGGGCTGCCGCCGGCCCCGGCGCCGACGGACAATACAGCCTGCGCGCTCCGTCGCCCCCCTTGCCTCGCCCCTGGATGTCCCGACCGTGAAATGGGTCTTCGTTTTCCTGTTCCTCGCCAGCGCGGTGTACGTGCACCTGCGCGGCCGCGTACGCCACCGTCTTGGCCGCCAGTTGCTCGACCATTCGACCTTCATGGCGCCGGTCAACGTGCTGATGTACGCCTGCTCGCGCGTGCCGACCACCGCCTTCCTGAGCCCGGACCAGCATTTCCCCGAGCTCGAACCGCTGCGCGCGCGCTGGCGCGAGATCCGCGCCGAGGCCCTGCACCTGCGCGCGATCCAGCAGATCAAGGCCGCCGACGGCTACAACGACGTCGGCTTCAATTCGTTTTTCCGCCGCGGCTGGAAGCGCTTCTACCTGAAGTGGTACGACGACGCCCACCCCTCGGCGGCCGAGCTGTGCCCGGTCACCACCGAGCTGCTGCGGCAGATCCCCGGGGTCAAGGCGGCGATGTTCACCGAGCTGCCGCCCGGCGGCGAGCTGCGCCCGCACCGCGACCCCTATGCCGGCTCGCTGCGCCTGCACCTGGGCCTGGACACGCCCAACGACGACGCCTGCTTCATCGACGTCGACGGCACCCGCTACAGCTGGCGCGACGGCGAATGGACCATGTTCGACGAGACCTATATCCACTGGGCCCAGAACGGCTCCGGGCAGAACCGCATCATCCTGTTCTGCGACATTGAACGGCCGATGCGCTGGGCCTGGGCGCGCGGCCTGAACCGGTTCATCGCCAAACACCTGATCGCCGCGGGCGCCTCGCCGAACATGGAAGGCGACAAGACCGGCGGCATCAACCGCCTGTTCAAGTACTTCTACGCCCTGCGCCTGAAGGCCAAGGCCCTGCGGGCGCGCAGCAAGGGCACCTATTACGCGCTCAAGTACGCCCTGGTCGCCGGCGTGATCGCGCTGATCGTCTGGCTGTAAGCCATCGGCGAAGCTGAACCCAGGCACGCAGGGCGCTCGAGTTCCGGCCCCGCCCGCAACGCGCCGATCCGGCCGCCGAACCGCTCCAGCGGGCCTTGCCGGCTCGGTTGAGGGTTTCGGCGGTTCCCCGTCCGTTCCCTCCGCCCTATCCCGCCGGCCTTCGCGCTGGAACGCAGCCAGCGCCTGCGGGATAATCGCGGTTTCCCGCCCCGCCCCAGGCCGCCTCGGCCCGGCTCGGCGCGTCCATGCTTCGGAGCCCGCATGCAATACATCTACACCATGAACGGCGTCAGCAAGACCGTGCCGCCGAAGCGTCAGATCATCAAGGACATCTCGCTGTCGTTCTTCCCCGGCGCCAAGATCGGCCTGCTCGGCCTCAACGGCGCAGGCAAGTCGACGGTGCTGAAGATCATGGCCGGCGTCGATACCGATTTCAGCGGCGAAGCGCGTCCGGCCACCGGCATCAAGGTCGGTTACCTGGCCCAGGAACCGCAGCTCGACCCGACCCAGACCGTGCGCGAAGCGGTCGAAGTAGGCGTCGGCGACGTGCTCAGCGCGCAGGCCGCGCTCGACAAGATCTACGAGGCCTACGCCGAGGAAGGCGCCGACTTCGACAAGCTCGCCGCCGAACAGCAGCGCCTGGAAGCGATCCTCGCCTCCGGCGATGCGCACACTCTCGAACACCAGCTGGAAGTCGCCGCCGACGCGCTGCGCCTGCCGCCGTGGGACGCGATCATCGGCAAGCTGTCGGGCGGCGAGAAGCGCCGCGTCGCGCTGTGCCAGTTGCTGCTGCAGAAGCCCGACATGCTGCTGCTCGACGAACCGACCAACCATCTCGACGCCGAATCGGTCGAATGGCTGGAACAGTTCCTGGCGCGCTACACCGGCACCGTGGTGGCGGTGACCCACGATCGTTACTTCCTCGAAAACGCCGCCGAGTGGATTCTCGAACTCGACCGTGGCCGCGGCATTCCGTGGAAGGGCAACTACACCGCGTGGCTGGAGCAGAAGTCCGAGCGCCTGAAGCAGGAAGAAAACACCGAGAAGGCGCGCCAGAAGGCGCTGGCCAAGGAACTCGAGTGGGTGCGCAGCAACGCCAAGGGCGGCCGCAGCAAGGGCAAGGCGCGTCTGGCCCGCTTCGAGGAACTCAACTCGGTCGAGTACCAGCGCCGCAACGAGACCAACGAAATCTTCATTCCGCCGGGCGAGCGTCTCGGCAATTCGGTGATCGAGTTCAAGAACGTCTCCAAGTCGTTCGGCGACCGCCTGCTCATCGACGATCTGAGCTTCATCATTCCGCCCGGCGCGATCGTCGGCATCATCGGCCCCAACGGCGCCGGCAAGTCGACGCTGTTCAAGATGATCACCGGCCAGGAAACCCCGGATAGCGGCGAGATCGTCAAGGGCCCCAGCACCAAGATCGCCTACGTCGACCAGAGCCGCGACAAGCTCGAAGGCAACCACAACGTCTTCCAGGAAGTCTCCGGCGGCGCCGACATTCTCAACATCAACGGTGTCGAGATCCAGTCGCGCGCCTACATCGGCCGCTTCAACTTCAAGGGTCAGGACCAGCAGAAGATGGTCGGCTCCCTGTCGGGCGGCGAACGCGGCCGCCTGCACCTGGCCAAGACCCTGCTGCAGGGCGGCAACGTGCTGCTGCTCGACGAACCGTCCAACGACCTCGACGTGGAAACCCTGCGCGCGCTCGAAGACGCGCTGCTGGAGTTCCCGGGCTGCGCGGTGGTCATCTCGCACGACCGCTGGTTCCTCGACCGCATCGCCACCCACATCCTCGCCTTCGAAGGCGATTCGCACGTGGAGTTCTTCCAGGGCAACTACCGCGAGTACGAGGAAGACAAGAAGCGTCGTCTCGGCGAAGAAGGCGCACGCCCGCACCGCTTGCGCTTCAAGGCATTGAAGTAAGGCCCCCAGGGGCCGCCCGCGCCTGGCGCGGGCGGCCTTGGCGAAGTCCGATCCCGCGCACACGGGGGTCGATGCGGCGCGGTTTCCCGCACTCGGCCGCGGACGGCGCGATCCGCGCCGGCGCGAGCCAAATCATGCGCGCAGGCCGAGCGCCACCGCCGGGCCTCCGCCACCGACCGAGGAGCGCATCATGACCGTCGAACACGCCCACGAACTCGAAGGCCTGCGCCGCGCAGGTGCCCTGGTGTCCGGCATTCTCGCGACCATGCGCGAAGCCGCGGTGGCCGGCGCGGTATCGCGCGACCTCGATGCGATCGGCGCGGAGATGATGCGCGCCGCCGGCGCGCGTTCGGCGCCGGCGCTGACCTACGATTTTCCCGGCGCGACCTGCATCAGCATCAACGCGGTCGCCGCGCACGGCATTCCCGACGCCAGCGTGTTGCGCGACGGCGACCTGATCAACATCGACGTCTCGGCCGAGCTCGACGGCTACTTCGCCGACACCGGCGGCAGCTTCGTGGTCGGCTCCGCCAGCCAGGCGCAACAGCGCCTGCTCGACGCCACCCGCGAAGCCCGCGACGCGGCGATCGCGCAGTTGCGCGCCGGCAACCCGATCAACAGCATCGGCCGCACCGTGGAAGGCATCGCTGCGCGGCGCGGTTTCCGGGTGATCCGCAACCTCGGCAGCCACGGCGTCGGCCGCTCGCTGCACGAAGCGCCCGGCAGCATTCCCGGCTACTACGATCCGCGCGACACCCGCCGTCTGCACGACGGCATGGTGATCACGATCGAACCTTTCCTGGCCACCCATTGCACCCGGGTCGACGAAGGCGACGACGGCTGGGCGATGCGTTGCCGCCGCGGGTATGCCGCGCAGTTCGAGCACACCGTAGTCGTTACTCGTGGGGCGCCGATTGTGGTGACTTGAGGGTTGGGGACTCGGGACTCGGGGCTCGGGGCTCGCGGAAGTAGGAAGTAGGAAGTAGGAAGTAGGAAGTAGGAAGTAGGAAGTAGGAAGTAGGAAGTAGGAAGTAGGAAGTAGGAAGTAGGAAGTAGGAAGTAGGAAGTAGGAACGATACGGTGCGGGGCGGTTGGGACGGGAGGTTCCGCGCCGCATCGAGTTGAAACAGATTTACTGCAATCACCATCAGGAATCGCATCGATGAGCTTCATGCAGGCATTGCGTCAACGCTGGCAACAGGCCGGCACTCTGGTCTGCGTCGGTCTCGACCCGGAACCGGCGAAGTTTCCGGCGCGTTTCGCCGGCGACGCCGATGCGGTGTTCGCCTTCAATCGCGACATCATCGACGCCACCGCGGAGTACGCCTGCGCGTTCAAGCCGCAGATCGCCCACTTCGCCGCGCTCGGCGCCGAAGACGCGCTGGCCCGCCTGGTCGCCTACGCGCACGCGAACCATCCCGGCATCCCGGTGATCCTCGACAGCAAGCGCGGCGACATCGGCAGCACCGCCCAGCATTACGTCACCGAAGCCTTCGACCGCTACGGCGCCGATGCGGTCACCGCCAACCCCTATCTCGGACGCGACTCGGTCCAGCCTTTCCTCGACCGCGCCGACCGCGGCGTGGTGGTGCTGTGCCGCACCTCCAACCCCGGTGCCGGCGACCTGCAGGATCTGGACGTCGCCGGCCGCCCGCTGTACCAGCACGTCGCCGAGAAGGTCGCGCGCGAATGGAACGGCCACGGCAACTGCGCGCTGGTGGTCGGCGCGACCTGGCCGTCGCAACTGCGCGAAGTGCGCGCGATCGTCGGCGAGGTGCCGTTCCTGGTGCCCGGCGTGGGCGCGCAGGGCGGCGACGTCGAGGCAGTGGTGACCAACGCCAAGACTGCCGACGGCACCGGCCTGATGATCAGCAGTTCGCGCGCGATTCTGTACGCCTCCAACGCAGACGACTATGCCGCCGCCTCAGCCGCGGCAGCGAAGTCCCTGCGCGACGAGGTCAACCGTTACCGCTGAGCCTTGGTCCAGCGCGCGCCCGCCACGCCGGGGTCAGCTCGCGAACACCTGCAGCCCGCCGTCGCGGTGGATGAACAAGGCGCGCGAGAGGTTGTAGCTCGACGACAGCGCGATCTCGCCGGCGATGTCGCGCAACGAGGCGACGCTGTCGTCGTCCTCGCTGCCGCACAGCATCAGCTCGTCGCGCGCGGCGATCGCGAACACCGGCTCGCCCTTGACCTCGATGCGGTCGCGCCAACGATCGAACAGCAGCACCATGCTGGCGTCGTAGTTGCGGTCGAGCCGGGCGACATAGCGCCCGCCGCCGCCCTGCACGTCGAGTTCCGGCAGGAACCGGGTCAGGTTGTCGAGCGCCTGGGTGTACAGGCTTTCGCGGTCGAGACCGCGCCGCTCGGCCTCCGACGGCGACAGGAAACTCATCGAATCCGGGGTGTCCTCGACATAGGTCAGGACCAGGTCGCCGGCCAGCGGCTCGACGATGAAGGGCAGCATCGACTCGGTGCCGAATGCGCGCGCCTGCTGCAAAGCGGTCTCGTGCCAGCCGCGCGTCTTCAGCACCGGCAGGATCACCGTGTTCGCGGCCTCGGACCCGCTGGCGAAATCGCTCTGGATCGCGCGCGCGCCCGCCAGCTGCTCGGCGAAGATCGTCTCGAGCTGCTGCGGCACGCCGAGATAGCGCAGATAGCTGTTGCCGAGAAAATGAGTGGCCTTGAAGCCGTCCGGCAGGCTCCAGTCGACCCGGGTGTCGGCGGTCGCCGCACCGTGCCCGATCTCGACCCGGGCCTCGGGCCAGGCGGTACGCACCGCCGCGGCGTAGCGCTCTGCGAAAGTCACCAGGTCCATCGGTGCCGCCTGTTGCGAACTCGCGGGCTTGCCGCCGAACCACTTGCTGAAGATGGACATCACCGACTCCCTGTCGACTGACCGACCCCCTGTGGTCGTCCGACCGACTATACGGCCGGGCCCGAGCCGGCAACGTCGCCGCGCTGCATTTTCCGACTGGCGGCACACGCCCCGAGCGAGCGCCGCTCCAGATACGTGCGTGCCGAGTACGACCGCACCGTTGGCCCGGCGCGACCGCATGGCATTAGGCTGTGGCCATGGCCGCCATCGACACCTGGTCCCGCAGACGTTTTCTCGCCGCCACCGGTGGCCTGGCCCTCGGCGCGCTGGCGCCGGGTTTCGGCTCCGCAGGGGCCGCGCCCGCGGCGGCGTCACCGCGGTCGCGCCTGATCCTGCTCGGCACCGCCGGCGGCCCGACCCCGAAGTCGCTGCGCGCGGCGCCCGCGCAAGCGGTGGTCGTCGACGGCGCGGTCTACATCGTCGACTGCGGCAACGGCGTCGCCCGGCAGATGGCCCTGGCCGGGCTGCCGCTCGGCGCGATCCGCGAGGTCTTTCTCACCCACCACCATTCCGACCACAACGCCGACTACGGCAATCTGCTGTTGCTGGCCTGGGCCGCCGACCTGCGCCGGCCGGTCGGCACCTGGGGTCCGCCGCCGCTGGCGCGCATGACCCGGCGCTTCCTGCAGCTCAACGCCGAGGACATCCGCACCCGCGTCGCCGACGAAGGCCGCCCGCCGCTGGCGCCGCTGATCCGCCCGCACGAACTGCGCCGCGGCGGCGTGGTGATGCGCGACGAGCGGGTCAAGGTCACCGCGGCCCTGGTCGATCATCCGCCGATGGCGCCGGCCTTCGCCTACCGTTTCGACTGCCCGGACCGCTCGATCGTGTTCTCCGGCGACACCCGGCCTTCGCCGGCGCTGATCGAACTCGCGCGCGGCGCCGACGTGCTGGTGCACGAGGTCATGTACCTGCCCGCGCTGGAGCGGCTGATCGCCAGCGAAGCCCAGGCCGGCCGTTTGCGCCAGCACCTGCTCGACAGCCATACCACCACCGAGCAGGTCGGCCGCCTCGCCACCGAAGCCGGAGTGAGGACCTTGGTGCTGAGCCATTTCGTGCCGGGTGGCGACCCCTCGCTGACCGACGAGGTCTGGCGCGACGCGGTCGCGCCGTATTACGCCGGGCGCCTGGTGATCGGGCGCGATCTGATGGAGCTTTGAGGTGCGCGTTGAACTCAAGCGCTTGAGTTCGCTCCGGCCCTCCCCCCAACGCCTCTCCCGCGAGCGGGGCTAGAACGTCATCGCGGACGACCGAAGCGTCGGTACTTCGTTGCAGGCAAGGCCAGGCTTTTCCCTTCTCCCCCAACGGCAGAAGCTGCGCGCAGCACGGATGAGCGCGCGCTCCTGGATTTCACCGCGCGAACGTGCGGACTGGAAGCAGCCGGAAACCGGCCGCGATGCGCAGCGTCGCGGCTCAGCGCCACCACGCCCGCAACGCCGCGATCGGAAAACGCCCCCAGATCGCCGCGAACACGCCGATACGCACCAGCGCGCCGCGGCGCGAGGCCTCGAACTTGCGGAAGTAACGCCAAAGGCCGCGATGCTTGTGCCACTCGACGAAGAACGGCCGCGAGCGGCTGGATACGCCGCGCACGTGCACGACGCGGACGCGGTTGGCGACCGCGACGACCGCGCCGGCTTCGCGTACCCGCCGGCACAGGTCGAGGTCTTCGGCATGCAGGCGGTAGCCCTCGTCGAAGCCGCCGATACGCGCGAACAGGCGCCGGGGCATCAGCATCAGCGCGCCCGAGGTCGCCTCGACCTGTTGCACGGCCAGGGTGTCGTCGGGCGCGACCGCCATCTTTGGCGCCGCCCACGGGCGCAGCAGGCCGGCCAGCATCGCGCCGAAATCGGGGTCGCGGCGGCGCACGGCGACGTCGCGCTCGCCCTGCTCGTTGATCAGGTCGGCGCTGAGCAAGACCTCGCCGAGCGGCGCCGCCAGCGCATGCAATTGCAGCAAGGTGTCGCGTTCGACCATGCAGTCCGGATTGACGAACACCAGCCAGTCGTCCTGCTCCGTCGACGGCTCCAGGTCGGCCGCGCCCTGGTTGCAACCGACCGAGAAGCCCGGATTGTCGGGGTTGGCGATGAAGCGCAGGCGCGGGTCGGCGGAGGCGTGGCGCTGGACGATGTCGAGAGTGCCGTCGTCGGACTGGTTATCCACCACGCGGATCGCCCGGACGCCGAGGCTGTTGCGCAGCCGGCTCAGGCATTCGTCGATCGTCGCCGCGCTGCGGTAGCTGACCACGATCGCCTTGAGCGCAGGCTGGTTGGGAGCCGGCTGGTTGGGAGCCGCCGCGCGCTCGTCGGCGCCCGGATGCGCCTGGCCGGGGTCAGAGGAAGAGATCACGTTGCGGTTCCGGTGGGCCGACGCGTTCGAGGCGGTCGGCGAGTTGTTGGCGCGGCTCGCGCAGGGGGTCGTGCATGAGGAAGTTCGCCAGGCGCGCGTGCCAGTCCGGCCAGCGCGCGGCCAGCGCGTCCATGTCGCCGTCGCTGGGCCGGCCTTCGCCGCCGCGAGCGACATAAGCGGTATCGCACAACACGTTGCGCCAGCCGAGCCCGGACAGGCGCAGGGACAAGTCGGTCAGCGCCGCATACCAGGAGCCGTAGCTCGCCGCATCCAGGCCGCCGGCGCGGCGGCGGGCGCTGCCGCGCAGCAGCACCGCGTGGCCGATCGCGGCCGGCAGTTCCGGGTACAGCGCCGGCATCTGCTGCAGGGCCCGCGACAGGCGGTCGGCGTCTTCAGCGTCCGGCAGGGGCGCGATCTCGCCGATCCGCGGCCAGGCCGCCGCTTCGCCGGCGTTGCACCAGGGCGTGGCCGAAGCGATCGCGCCGTCGGCGGCCAGGCAGGCGCTCAGTCGCGACAGCCAGCCCGGCGCGGGCACCGCGTCGGGGGCGAGCACGGCCACATCGGCGTCGCCGCAGACGCTCAACACTTCGTCCAGGTGAGCGACCTCGCCGAGGCTGCGCTGCCGGCGGCTGTAATCGGCCTTGAGCGCGGTGCGCTGGAGCCAGCGTTCGACGATGGCGTAGCCGCGTGGCCCGGCGCGGGCGTCGTCGGCCAGCCACACCCGCGCACCCGGCGGCGTGCACAGCTCCAGTGCGGCGAGGCAAGCATCGAGTGCGTCGTCGTCGGCACCGACCGGCACTACGACGATGGGCAATTCAGTCATGGCGGGGTTCTATCACGAAGCCGCATGGTCCCATAGCCGGCCGGGCAAGGGAGCGTTCGTCGGGGCGGTCGTGGGCGGCGGACATGGCTTGAACTATTCGACCCGAGGCCGGGGCACGGTGGCGTGGGCGCGGCGCCACTGGCCCGCAGACAATTGGGGACCAGGCGACGGTCCGCAGAACGACCGAGCCGGCAAGGTGCGTGGCCCCGAAAACAATGGGGCCGGCAAACCGGCGGGCCCCGCAAAGCGATGGGGCCGGCGAGCCGGCGGGCCCTGCAAAGCGATGGGGCCGGCGAGCCGGCCCCAGGCAGACACCGCAGACACCGCGCAGCCAGGCTTACTTCTTCTTGGGCTGCAAGGGTTCCATGGCGCGGAAACGACGGCTGTATTCGTCGGTCAGGTTGCGCGACTCCTGCGGGTTGCGCACCAGGGTCGGGGTCAACAGGATGATGGTCTCGCGACGCGTGGTCGCCGACTTCTGCTTACCGAACAGCGCGCCCAGCACCGGCACGCGGTTCAGGCCCGGCAAACCGCCCGAGCTGCGCCGGGTTTCGTCGGCGATCAGGCCCGCCAGCAACACCGTCTCGCCGCTCTGCACTGCGGCCTCGGTCTTGAGCTTCTTGGTGTTGATGGTGACGTTGGTGCTGGTGTTGTTGAGCGGTGCGCCGACCGAGCTGACTTCCTGGACGATGTCCAGGAACACCATGCCGTCGCGGCTCACCCGCGGACGCACCTTGAGGATCACGCCGGTGTCGAGGTACTGCACTTGGCTGACGGTGTTGTTGTTGCCGGTGCCGGTGTTGACCGACACCGATTCGATCGGAATGCGCGTGCCGACGTTGAGCGTGGCTTCGGCGTTGTTGCGCACGAATACCGAAGGCGTCTGCAGGACATGCACGTCGGTGACCGAATCCAGCGCCGAGAGAACCGCTGCGGCATTGTTCTTGATCAGCGACCAAGACAGGCCGTTGCCGCTGACGCCGCCGATGCTCGCCGCCAAGGTGCTCCACTTCGGCGGCACCGCCGGATTGGTGCTGCGGCTGAGATCGCCGAAACCGTTGTCGATGGTGGCGCGGTCGAGGAACCACTGCACGCCGTATTCGAGCACGCCGCCGAGTTCGACCTCGGCCACCTGCGCCTCGATGTGCACCTGCATCGGCATCACGTCGAGCTTGTCGATCACGTTGCGGATCGACTTCCAGGCCTGCGGGCTGCTGCGCACCAGGATCGAATTGGTTTCCTCGACCGCCGATACGCCGACCTTGGAGCCATCGACCTCAAGGGTGACCGAGCCGTTGCCGGACTGGCGCGAACCCAGCGACGCGCCGCCGCCGAGGCCGCCGCCGCTGGAACTCGAACCGCCGTCGCTGCCGCTCTTGCCGATGTCGGCGCTCGAGGTGCCATTGTCGCTATCGCGCAACTCGACCGATTCCAGGCCGGGCATCAGCGAAGGCGGGCCGTTGTCGCCGCCGCCGTTGCCGCTGCGGTTGGAGCCGTAGACTTCGGCGAGGCGATCGGCGAGGTCCTTGGCCTTGATGTATTTGAGTTCCAGGGTGAACAACTGGACGTTGTCGCCTGCGCTGTCGATGCGGTCCAGCCAGTCCTTGATGTCGTCGAGGTAATCGGCCTGCGGTGTGATCACCATGACCGCGTTCGCGCCTTCCAGCGGCATGAAGCGGAACATGCCCGAGACCGGCGACTTGCTCTGCTCGCCGAACACTTTCTCCAGGTCGGCGACGACCTTGGTGGCTTTGCCCGACTGCAGCGGGAACACGCCGACCGACATGCCCGACAGCCAGTCGACGTCGAACACTTCGATCGTGCGCAGATAGTTTTCGAGCTCGGCGCGGGTGCCGCCGACGCTGATCACGTTGCGCGAGTTGTCGACGGTGACGATCGCGTTCGGACGCGCGTACGGCTTGAGGATCTTTTCCATCTCGGTGGCCGAGATGAACCTCAGCGGCACCGTGCGCACCTCGAAGCCGCGCGCGGCCGTGGCCGAACCGGTGCGCGGCGCGACGTTGCCGGCCAGGGCCTGGTCGGACGGGACGATGTTGTAGCGGCCGCCGGTGTACACCAGGCGCGCGTTGTTCCAGCTCAGCACCATCTCGAGCAGGTTCAGCGCTTCGGCGGCGCTGACCGGTTTGGGCGTGCCC